>NZ_JBEPYQ010000016.1:0-90527 GCF_041641335.1 Cohnella sp.
ATTATATCCATTATAGCACATACGTTCGTTTTTCTCACAACAAAAAGGCATCGATTCATCCCCGACTTACACATTCATGTTGAAGTCGGAGTCTTCTCGACAAAGCTGATAAAGCAGCTCACATCAAGTTCAGCGGGTGCGGAATTCCATGAGACGGTAATCTGCAGCTCGTTCCCGGGGTTCAGCGACACGTTGCCGCCAGTCACGAGCGTGGATGTCGAAAGGATCATGTTCGCAGCTCCTCCTAGCCCATGTTTATATTCCAACATTATACAACACAATTCGCTAGATCAGAGAAGTAAAAAAGATGCACCTCTCTCGAGATGCATCCCATTCGCTTAAGTTGGTCGCATAGGTGTCTCCTTATATCCTTTCATAAAGAATGCCAGATCACTAGCGTTTCATTAATGTTATCTGAATTTTCGAGCGAGAACCAGCCTAGGACCAGCTTTCGACGCAGCTGACAAATCGCACCAGAAAACTGCAACATACCAACTAGTAGGTTTAATTCTGGAGGGGACACACGATGATGATAGACCCGAACATTCCGGAGAAAAAGAACAAGTTGGTGAATGCTGCCCTTAAGCTGATGCTTTCCAAAGGATATTACGCCACGACTGTCGATGACATATGTGCGGAGGCCGGCGTCACGAAGGGAATCTTCTTTCATTATTTTAAGAATAAAGAAGATATCGGGAGAGCGACGCTGGGCCATTTTGAAAAGCTGCAAACTCACCTGCTTACCTCCGCGGATTGGGATCGTAATGCCGATCCTTGGGAGCAGCTAAACCGCTACCTGGATATTTTCGTTCTTCTTGCGCACAACCCCGAAGCTCCCGAGAGTTGCTTAACGGCGCTCATGACGCAGGAACTGGCGACGAGCCATTCCGAATTCCGTGCGTTGTGCCAAGAAATATTCGCAAGCAACGCCAAGCCGTTGAAGGATATTCTCGACATGGTCATCGAGAGATACCCGCCTCTGACTCGCGTCGACTGCCAGCAGCTGGCGGATCATTTTCTGGCCGTATACCAAGGCTCCCTCATTCTCGCCAAGGCGAGGCAAGATCGGACAGTACTGGTACAGAATGTGGAACATTTCCGAGCCTATTTGTCCGCATTGTTTCATCGTGATATTTGAGATCTCCCACCCATTCGGCGCGCAGCAATGCGCCCTTTATCATAGATTTGTACATACCAACTAATTGGTATGAAAATCCCTCAGGAAGTTGTGATTCGCATGAAATTGAAACAAGGACAGAAAGCGCCGTTGTTCTCAACGCCAGATGCGCTCGGCTACACGATCGACTTGAACGCATACCAAGGGCATAAGGTGATGATCTCCTTTTACCGGTTTGCTTCATGTCCGTTCTGCAACTTGAGAATCCAACACCTTCTCAAACAATAGGCGTTCGACGATTTCGACTTCGACCGGATCGCACGCTATACGGAACACGACCTTGTCCGACTGCTCAGGGACGAAGGCATCGTCCGCCATCGCGGCAAGATCGAGGCGGTTATTAACAATGCACGGCGGGCGCAGGAGATCGTCATACGAGAAGGTTCACTGGCCGCCTTCATCTGGCGATACGAGCCGGACAGAAGTCAGCTGGCGAAGCCGCAGACCGTATCGACCTCGGCGCATTCGATCGCGCTGTCGAAGGAGCTCAAAAAACAGGGCTGGAAATTCGTTGGGCCGACCACGGTGTACGCCTTCATGCAAGCGATGGGGTTGATCAACGATCATGTCGAGAACTGCTCGATCCGGATAGAGGTTGAGCGCGCACGTCAACATTTTCAGCGTCCAGGGAATGGGTTGGCAATCGTTAAGCGCATCCAGTCCCAATTTGGTACGTCGGATGACCTCACTGGGGTTCATTGACTTAAGTCAATGAACCCCTCCCCCGGTGCAGGTTACAATAGGAACCATTAAGGGGGGCAAGCAAATTGATCAAACTTACAAATGACCAAAACGTTCAACGCACATCGGCGATCGCCGCAGGCGTTTCCTTGTTCATCATGGCCATTGCAGCAGCGTTCTCTTATGGTTATGTTCACACTTCGCTTATCGAGAATGACGACGCCTTGATGACACTGTCAAACATCCAGCAATCAGGCTCGCGGTTTGCATTCGGGATTCTAGGATGGCTAGTGGTTATCCTCACGGATCTGCTTGTATCATGGGCTTTTTATGTATATTTAAAGCCCATAAATCATGAATATTCCTTATTGGCTGGTTGGCTTCGTCTCATGTATACGGCCATTCTCGCAATTGCCGTCTCACATCTTGTCGTTGCCGGCCGTATCGCGCAAGCAGAAACTCCCCCGTTCAACGAATCAATCAACGGAATGGCCTCTCAAACGATGTTATCGATTACAGCTTTCGAATCCATCTGGTCATTAGGATTGATCCTGTTCGGGCTGCACCTGCTGGCCATCGGTTTCATCGCTCTATCGTCTCGGCATATTCCCAAATACGTCAGCATCATGATTGCGATCGCAGGCTTCAGTTACGTGATCGTCCATGTGATGGACAGCTTTTTCCCCCAACTTGAACCTATCGCATCATCGCTGGAAACCCTCCTAAGCATCCCCATGATCGTAGGTGAATTAGGCTTCGGCATCTGGCTTTTGATAAAAGGAAGAAAACGGTCTCATCCGATCGATGAACAGCCTTAAGACCGCTTATTCAAAACGCTTCTTGATGCGGCTAAGCGATTCGGGCGTAATTCCCAGGTAGCTGGCCAATTGATATTGAGGCACTCTGTTGATCAGATCCGGTCTACTTTTCAATAGGGACTTATACCGCTCTTCCGGGGTTGCGGCAATAAAGGCGGCAAATTCATCGCGCACCTCTCCCAGATTTTCTTCGATCATTTTGAGGATCATTTTCTCCAGTGCGGGGTGCATGTCATACATGACTTGCTGCGTGGATAGATCGCCGACGACCAGAACGCAGTCTTCCACGCAACCAAGAGAATATTTGGATGTTTTATCGTCGGCATGTTGGTTAAAAATCGCGACTCCCTGCATTTCCGTAAAAAATTGAAAGGTTGACTCCTTGCCGTTCTCATCCGATGCATATTGCCGAACGCAGCCCTGTAGAACAAAGTAGCATTTGTCGGGGATCTCTCCTTGCCGCAACAAGATCGTTCCTTTCTTGAAAGCAGCCACAGGGATCTCTTCTACGATCCTCGCAAGTTCTGCCTCGCTAAGATCGGTAAAACGCTTTGCGTATTTGATTAGGATATGTTTCATTCAACCCTCTCCATTGAATTGATAATTTCAGTATATCACTGGTCAGTCAAAAGTTTTTCATAAGGTTCACCTTATTATCTTAGAGCTAATTTGAAGGAGCTGTCCCGCAGGTCAAGTTTATGACCTTTTGGAACAGCTCCTTCCGCCGTCCGATTCAACCGAAACGAATCCATGCCGCCGTCTTGTCATCGGCGACCTTCAACCGCGTATACTTGCCTTGCTGAGACTCGTCGTACTCGTTCGCGATCAGCCAGTCGACGTAGCCGGCCAACCCTTTCTCGTCGATCAGCGCCACCATGTCGGCCATCGCCGGAGCCGGCTCTCCCGCCTTGCGGGGAAGGAACAAGCCGTCGGTCACGAGCAGAAGGGAAGCAAGCTGGATGCGATTGAGATAACCATGCTCGACGTAGCGCTCCAGAGCCGGATCGCCGTTCAGAATAGCGTAGCCTTCCGGGGTGTTCGTCTTCAGCCGATTCGTCTTGATAACCTCGTACACGCGGGCGCGCACCTCCTCCGGCGGCAGTCCCTCCAGCGTATACTTCTCCCACAGCAGCCGGGAATTCTCGTCGAAGTGGTCCACCTGATCGTGCGTGACCGTGCGCACCGTACCGTCCTTGTACACCGCGATCAGCATACAGTCGCCCGTCTGCGCGTACTCGATCTGATGCTCCCCGATGCGAACGACGGCGATTCCCGCCGCCCATACCGCTTGCTTGTCGTCGGCATCCACTCCGCGCTCGATCATCTCCGCCCGAATGCGTTCGTTGGCCTGCAGCACCAGGCTCCGCAGCGACGCGTCCGAGCTCTCGGTCTCTTGGAACACGCGCTGCGCCGTACGGGAAGCCAGATATCCTCCCGTCTCGCTGCCGTCCGCGCTGGCCAGCGATGTCGCTCCGTCCAATACGCCGTAAATTCGCCCCTTCTCGTTCACAATCAATGCGTCTTCGTTCCACTCGTTGCATCCCTGCACCGACAGATGTTCGATTTTCACCTTTCATTTCCCCTTCCGGCCGCTAATGCCTCAATCTATTCCGCAGCGCTTCCGATGAGACGGCGGGAGAAGACTCCAGCCATTCCTGATCGCCGCTGTATTTATTCCACGTATTCTCGTCGTCGACGGTCGGATACTTCACGGCGAATCGGTCCTTGAGGCGCATAATCGCGTTCTCCCTCTCGGTCAGCTCGCCCGAGCGCAGCAGGCGTTCGGCGACGTCCCCCCGGGCGGGTACGAGCGAGGCGTCCCGCATGAGTCGGTCCTGCACGCTCTCTTCCAGCATGTACCCGACGCATTCCCACGCGAGATCCTCGTTCCCCGCGCCGGGAGCCAGCACGGCAAGCCCGTTGATCTCCGGAAGCAGGTCCGCCTGCCCCGGTTCCCCCGGAAGCGGAACAATACCGAATTCGAACTTGCCTCCGATATACTTCTCCAGCGTCGGCCTCTTCCTGGACGTCCCGAGCAGCATACCGGCTTTCCCGTAAATAAATTGGCTCATCGCCAATTGGTGCTGAAGCGGAGGGGTGATCCGGTCTTCGTTCAGGTACTCCCTCCACCGCTCGAAGCTTTCGTATATCCGCTCTTCGCCCCGCCCTCCGAGCGAAGGATCGTAAGCCATATTCATGTGATGCCAGGCCATATTCGCATCGGCGACCAGTCCCCAAATATCGGGCAGGCCATCCTGGTCGATATCCTTCGTGAGCGCTTTCCCTGCGGTCGCGATCGCCGGCCAGTCCCGCAGCGTCTCGCTCTGCTGCGCGGCGCTGAACAGATTCCGATTGTCGTAGAGGACGGGCACGCTCCCGCCAAGCGGAACCGCCCACGCGATTCCTTGATTCGAGAAAGCCGCCGCGAACGGTTCCGATACCCGTTCCCACAGCTTCGAATCGATCCGCTCGCCGGCCGGAAGCATCGCCCCTCGGTTGACGAGCTGCATCACGCCGTACGTGCTGGCGATCTCCGCGATCTGCGGCGCCGCGTTGGCGGATACGGCCGTCAGCAGTTCCTCGTACAGCGTTCTCCACGAACGGAACACCCGCAGATTGACATTGACTCCCGGATGCTCCTCCTCGTATCGGTCGAAAAATCCGGCCAGCTCCTCGCTGTAGATCCAGACGCTCAGCGACCGGGATTCGCCCGTCTCGCGTTCCGAGCTGGACCGCTGGCTGGAAGTTACGATCATATAAGCGGCTGCGCAGCCGACGATTAACATAAATCCGACGAGCAGGCTGAATCGCTGTTTCATCTCTGTTCCCCTAACGCGCGTTCGTTATGGAACCCAGTATATCACACGATTACACGTTCATTTCCTTGCGTCCGGATACGAAGTAGGCAATCAGCAGGGAGACCAGGGTCGTCAGCGACAGAATCGACGCCAGCGCCGCGCCCGTGCCGTAGTTGGACGTGAACACTTCGCTGTAGATCGTCACCGAGATTGTCGCCGTCGCCCCGAAGTAGAGCACGATCGTCGAACTCAGCTCGTTGATCGTCGTGACCCAGCTCAGAATGGCGCCCGATGCGACGCCCGGAACCATCAGCCTGGCCGTCGTCTTGAAGAACGTCTTCGCCGGCGGCACGCCAAGGCTGATCGACGCCTCTTCCACGTTGCGATCGAGCTGATGCAGAATCGCCGTGCTCGATCGGATCGTATAAGGGATTTTTCTGACGATATAGGCGATGACGAGAATGATCCAAGTGCCGGTCAGAACGATCGGCGGCTTGTTGAAGGCGATGATCAGACTGATCCCGAGCACCGTTCCCGGCATGACGTACGGCAGCATCACGATGCTGTCCATCGCGGCCGTCAGCTTCGACTTGCGGCGCACCAGAATATAGGCGACCAGCATTCCGACGACGACCATGATGACGATCGAGAGGATCGAATACGTGTACGTGTTGATGATCGCTTTCGGCACGCGGAACAGAATTTCCCGGTAGCTGTCCAGACTGAACCCTTTGTGGAATACCGGCCCCTTCTTCTTGATGAAGGAGGTTACGATTACCGTCGCCTGCGGGATGATGGAGACGCTGACGACGGCCAACGCTCCCAGCGTCAGCAGAAACTTCGGCAGCGGTCGGAGCTGCTTCACCTTGGGCGTGCGCATGCCGGACATCGCGTAGTTTTTGCGCGAGACGATATACCGCTGCGCGAACAGAATCATCGTCGTGCACAGGATAAGCACAACGCTGAGCGTGCTCGCCATCGCCGCGTTGCCGCCCATTTCGCTGATGAACTGCTCGTAAGCCAGAATAGGCAGCGTTTTATACCCTTGCCCGATCAGCATCGGCGTACCGAAGTCGGCGAACGAGGCCATGAACACCATGAGCGCTCCGGCCGACAGCGTCGGGAAGATCAACGGCAGCGTCACGGTGCGCAGCCGTTTCCAGGCGGACATGCCGAGGCTTTCCGCGGCTTCCTCCAAAGACGTATCGATCGTCTTCAGCGCTCCGGATACGTACAAGTAAATATGGGGATAAAGCTGCAGTGTAAATACGAACACGATGCCGTGCATGCCGTAGATCGACTTGATATGAATGCCGATATCGCGCAGGAAATTCGTAATGAACCCGTTGTTGCCCAGCATCAAAATCCACGAGTACGCGCCGATGAACGGCGGAGAGACAAGCGACATAATAATCATAATGTGCATGAGTCCCTTGAAGCGGACATTGTAACGCGTCGTGACGTAAGCCATCGGAACGCCGATCAGAATCGCGAAGAAAGTCGCCAATCCCGACACGGCGAAGCTGTGCCAGAGCGCATTGCGGAAATACTTCAGCGTCGCGAAATCAATGTAGTTCTGGAACGAGAACACGCCGTTCTCGTCGTAGAAGCTCGTCGCCATCAGCGAGAACAGCGGGTATACGATGAACAAGGCCAGGAACACGTAGACCAGCAGGGTCACCCATCCCCAGAAATCCCATACTTGCAGACTAAGCCGTTTCCAGACCGGCGCTTGAATCGTCTTGGCTTGCACGGTATACGGCCTCCTTCCCCGTCTCGTCGAAGATGACCGCCCGATCCAGGCGAAGATCGACGAACACGCTCATCTTCTCCCGCAGCATCCGGCGCGGCTCCACCGAATGAACGGAAGCCTCCAGCTTCTGCCCGTCGGCCAGGCGAATGCCGTAGCTCACCTTCTCGCCGAGGAAAGTCACCGTCTCGATCTCCCCGGCCAGCTCCTCCTCATGCCCGCGCTGCACGGACACGCCGATGTTCTCCGGCCTTACGGAGATCAGAACATCGCCTTCGTATGACGAAGTCAGCTTCATCGTCTTCGACATGCCCTGAACGCCGATCTTGGCCGACCCGGTCGCCGCATTGTACTGGCCGCTCGTTCCGCGCACGAAATTCGACGTTCCGATAAAGTTGGCGACGAAGCGGTTGGACGGGTAGGAATAAATTTCGTGAGGCAGGCCGATCTGCTGCACGCGCCCTTCGCTCAGGACGGCGATGCGGTCCGACACCGCCAGCGCTTCCTCCTGATCATGCGTCACGTAGATCGTCGTAATGTTCAAGTCCTTCTGAAGCTTGCGGATGTCCGAGCGCATCTTGACCCGCAGCTTGGCGTCCAGGTTGGACAGAGGCTCGTCCATCAGCAGCAGGCTAGGACGAATGACAATCGCTCTCGCCAGCGCGATGCGCTGCTGCTGGCCGCCGCTCATATTGGAAGGCGCGCGGTCGCGCAGATGGCCCAGCTCGACCATCTCAAGCGCCTCCATGACGCGCTCCTCGATCTCCTTCTTGCTTACCTTGCGCGCCCGCAGACCGTAGGCGACGTTCTCGAACACGGTCATATGGGGGAAAATCGCATAGTTCTGGAACACCATCCCGATGTCCCGATTGTGCGTCGGCACGTCGTTCATCAGGCGATCCCCGAAATAGAGGTTGCCTTCCTCCTGCTTGTAAAACCCGGCAATCGTGCGCAGCAGCGTCGTCTTGCCGCACCCGCTCGGTCCGAGAAGCGTGAAGAACTCGCCTTCCTCGATTTTGAAGTGCGCGTCGTTCACCGCTTTGCTCTGGCCGAAGTATTTCGTAACGTGTTCGAAGGTAACGCTCTGCATGTTGATCTGTCCTTTCGATTCGATAAAGAAAGGAAGGCAACCCGACCTCGATCATCTGTCAGGCCGCCTTCCGATCCGGCGTTTATTTGTCTTGTCCCGTTACGATCCGGGTAAACTTCTTAATGATCTCGTCCTTGTTCTGGGAAGCCCAGTCGAAATCGTAGTCGACCAGCTTAATGTCCTTGGAAGCCGGAATGCCTTGCGTTTCGTTCGCGTCCGTTCTGACCGGACGGCGTTTGAACTCCTTCTGCAGCATATCCTGCACGTCCTTGCTCACGGCGAAGTCGACGAACGCCTTCGCGTTCTCCATGTTCTTGGCGCCCTTGATGACCGCAAGCCCGTCCGGAACGGCGGAGGTGCCTTCCACCGGATAGATGATGCCGACGTTCGCGCCGCCCTCCAGGTTGCGCAGCGCAGCTTCCTCCAGCGTGACGCCGAGCGTGAATTCCTTGTCGGCTACGCCTTTGTAGACCATCGAAGAGCCGCTCAGCATTTTGCCGTCCAGATTGTCCAGGAAGCTCTTCACGAACTCCCAGCCTTGGCCGTCGTCCCGTCCGAACGCCGACAGGAACGTCACGATCTGCGTGAAGGAGGAGCCGGATTTCGCCGGATCGGCGAAGGCGATCTTGCCCTTCCATTTCGGGTCGAGCAGATCCTGCCAGCCTTGCGGCTCCTCGCCCTCTTTCACGAGGTCCTTGTTGTACATAATGATCATAGGAAGCGCCGAGAACGGCGTAAAATGATTCGCGCTGTCCTTATAGGCGTCGCCGATGTTGGCCGATTCCGTCGTCTCGTAGACTTCGAAATATTGGCCGTACGCGGCCAGGGATTCGGCTCCGCCCCCGAAGAAGACGTCGCCCAGCGGATTGTTCTCTTCCGCTTGCACGCGTTTGAGCAGCTCGCCCGTTCCTCCGGAGATCAGCTCTACCTCGATGCCCGTGCGCGTCTGGAACTCTTTCAGAATCGGGTTGTTGATCTCCGCCTGGTTAGGAGAATAGATCGTCACCTTGCCGCTCAGCTTCGCCGCGCCTTCCGAACTCGCGCTGCTCGCGGACTCGGGCGCTTTGCTCGCCTCCGGGCTTGCGCCGCCTTTCGAATCGTTCGAGCCGCATCCCGCCAACAAGCTGACTGACAGCGCTGTCGCGACCGCGCCGGCGTACCATTTCTTTCTCATGTCGGACCCTCCTCATATCGTGTCCCGCTTGGGATAGCTCTACTATACAAGCCCCCTGGCAGCGCTCTCAATGCGACAAAATTGCAGGATCGTTTAATATTTTGCTGCGATCGCCTCCAAAGATTGCTGCAAATCTTTCGACACTTCCGTCAACCGTTCCGCCAGCTCCACCAGATTGGCGCTCACTTTCAGCTGCTCGGCGCCAAGCGATGCGACCTGCTCGCTATAGGCGGACGATTGCTCCGAAGTCGCGCCGACCTCGCCGATCGCGTCGCCCAGGGTCCGCTGGGCTTCGGTCAACTCCGCCCTTACCTCGGCCATGTCGGCGAGCTGGCCGCGGAACCCGTCCATCCTCCGGCCCACCTCTTCGAATATCGCCTCCGATTCCTTGGCCGCTTCCAGCTGGGCCAGGAACAGCGGCTGCGCTATGGCGAGCAGCGAGCCCGTCTCGCCCGCTTCCCGTTCGACCGCGTCGGTCACGCGCCCCGCTTCGTCGATCGAAGCTTTCGAGCGCTGGGCGAGCATGCGAATTTCATCGGCGATGACCGAGAAGCCCCTACCCGTTTCCCCCGTTGAACGGGCGGACTCGATCGATGCGTTGAGAGCGAGAATATTCGTCTGCTTGGACAGGTTCTCCAGCATTCCGAGAATGCCCCGAATATGGCCAGCGCTCTCTTCGAAACGCGCCGCCCTCGCGGCCAGGGAACGAACGATCCCCTCCGCTTCTTCCGTCTTGCCCGCCAGCTCGCGCATATATTCGGTTCCTTGCGCGCTCACGGCCAGCACTTCCTCCGCCGACCGTTCCATCGCCAGGCTGGACTCCTCGACCTGCCGCATGCGGTCTTCGATGCCCTGCGCCTGAAGCATGCCGCGCTCGGCCTCCACCGCCAGATTCGACGCGCCCTGGGCGATATGCTCGGTGGCGGTCGCAATCTCCTGCGCAGAGGATTCGGTCTGCTTCGAAGACAACGACAAACTAAGCGCATGCTCGTTCAGGCGGTCCGCGGAACCGCGGGTTCGGCCGACAAGCGCGCTTAGTTTGTCCATCATTTCGTTATACCCGTCTCCGAGCTGGCCGATCTCGTCCTTCCGGCCCGACGGCATGCGGCCGGTCAAGTCTCCTTCGCCGCTCAGCTTCATAAGCCGGCTGAGCTTCACGATCGGCTTGCTGATCATGCGCGAGAGCAGATAGCCCGTTCCGGCGGCCAGTCCGAGCGACAGCGCCGCGACGATCAGCGTCATGCGGAACAGCTTATCCACCGCCTCCAGCAGAACCGATACCGGAGTCATGGAGACCAGCTGCCAGCCGACGCCCGGCATTCGGCGCTGCACGACCAGCTCCTCCGATCCGCCCGCCTCTTGGCGATACTCCGCCGCGACGGTCTCCGCGGTCTCTCCCGTTTCGTATCGCCCGCCCAGTCCGTCCTCTTGCGTATCCGCGAATACGCGAGCATCGGCATCGGCCAACAGCGCCCGGCCCGCTCCGCTGTCCAGCAGCTCGGCGAGCAAGTCGTCGATCAGCCCCGCCTTCAGCTCGATGAGCAGCACCATGCTTTGGCCGCCCGCCGCGGCCGCATCGACTTTCCGCGCGAGAGTGAATACCGGTTCCTTCGCGACGCCCGTCTGTCCGGCGGCGGAGACCGGCATCCAGATCGTCTGGCTTCCGGAATCCCAGATGTGCCGGTACCAATCCGAATTCCGCTGCTCCTCGGTAAAGCTGAAGGTCACGGTCGAAATCGAGCGCCCGCCCTCCGCCTCCGGAAGCAAATAGAGGGCGCTGATTCCCGGATTGGCGTACGTGTAGCTGTTCAGCTTATCCGTGATCGTCTGTCCCGCTTCCAATCTCGTCTTATGGTCGCCGCTCGTGGCCATCGCGGCCAATCGGCTTCCGATATCCGGGTCGCCCGCGATCTGCTTGGCCAGCTGTTCGTAAAATCGAAACCACAATTCCAGCTTGTCGCCCGTCTGTCCGACCGCCGTCGTCGCGGACTGCGCGGCCTGCTTCTTCACCGCGTCCGCCGAAATCACGTATGAAGCGAAACCTACCGCCCCGACGGCCAGCACGATGCAGCAGACGAAGCTGGCGAACAATTTGACGCCGATCGATTTCATCTTGATTTTCCCTCCGTTTACTCGCAGTGTTGCGGTTCGCCAGAAGTATAGACGGGGCCGCCGGCGCGGGCAACGGGAGAAAATTGCATAATGGTCGATTATTTTATCACTCGGAACGACGTTGGACAGTTAACCGATCCCGAACCTGCTTCGGTATTCGGACGGCGTGTCCCCGGTATATTTGCGGAAAATTTGGCTGAAATAGCGGGAGTCCTGGTAGCCGACCGCCAGCGCGATCTCGTACACCTTCTCGTCGGGACGCAGCAGCAGCTCCTTGGCCTTCTCCATCCGCAGCTGCGTCAAGTATTCCACGAAGCTGACCCCCGTCTGCTTCTTGAACAGGCGGCTGAAGTTGCTCTCGCTCATCGGGATCGAACCCGCCACTTCCTGCAGCGAGATGTCCTCCTGATAGTGCTCCTCGATATACCGGATCGTCTGCCGCAGCTCCGATTTCAGGCTATCGATATTCGGCAGCTCCGTTAATCGCGTCGCGGGACTCGGAGCGATTCCCGTGTGCGCGGACAGCCTTCGCTCCGCTTCCTCATAGGCGGAGGACAGCTCGTCCAGCGATTCCCGCGGCTCGCTCCAGGCGGTCAGCAAGCCGTCCCGGCTCCCCACGGAAGAGCCGAGCTCCGCGGCGAGCGCAGTCCACTCTTCTTGCGGCGCCCCTTCGCCCAGCAGAACGGCGAGCTTATCCCGCACGCGGGCAAACGTAAGCTCCGTCTCGTACAGCCGATCCTCTGCCGCCGCCAGCCGTTTCTTCTCCTCGGCCCCCCGAGCGCGGCGATCGAGCTCCACGATCGCGACGCGATATGCGCCAAGCGCCAGCGCTTGCTCCCCGAGAAGCTCCTGGAACAGCTCCCTCTCCTTGTCTCCCGCACTGTCCATCAGCAGATCGTAGAACAGCTTGCTCGCCACGATCGTGCCGCTGTCCCTGAACCGGGTCTGGCTCAGCAGACGCTCTACGTGATTGCCGGCTCGGCGCTTGCGCACCTTATCTCCGACCCTGCGAATCACCTGCATCAGCTCGTCTGGGTTGGTCGGCTTCAGGACGTAATCGGCCGACCCGATCTTGAGCGCCCTCTGGGCGTAAGCGAACTCGTCGAATCCCGTCAGGAAGACGATCTCCACCTCCGGCAGCATCCGAACCGCCTGCTGCGCCATCTCCAGCCCGTCCATGCCGGGCATGCGGATGTCCGTCAGGATGACGTCCGGCCTCGTCTTCTCCAGCAGCGGCAGCGCGGCCCCGCCGCTGTCCGCTTCGGCGACGATCTCGCATTGCAGCTCCTCCCACGGGATCGTCGATTTCAACCCTTCCCGCACCAGCCATTCGTCCTCAACGATCATTAGCTTGATCAAGTTCCTCACCCGCGCTCTCTCTTATCGGAATAGTGACTTTGACGACCGTTCCCGCTCCGGGGGCGCTGCGAAGGCTCAATCCCGCCTCTTCTCCGAAATACAGCTCCAGCCGCTTGCGCAAATTGCCCAACCCGATCGCCGTATTGCCCGATTTCGACGAACGGTACGCGCTCCCGGATTCCAGCTGCCTTAGCTGGTCCTCGCTCATGCCCGCTCCGTCGTCGGTCACCGTGAAGACGACCTTGTCCTGCTCCCTGCGGCATTCGATCCGCAGCGTCCCCATTCCCTCTTTCATCTCCAGGCCATGCGTAATGGCATTCTCGACGAGCGGCTGAATGAGCAGCTTAAGCGTATAGTAGGACAGCACCTCGTCGTCGACCTCGACGACGACGTTCAGCTTGTCCCGGTAGCGCATCTTCTGCAGCAGCAAATAATTGCGAATCTGCTGCATATCCTCTTCGATCGTAATGAAGGGCTGCCCTTTGCGAATGCTGAACCGCAGCAGTTCGCCCAGCGAGAGCACCGTCCGGCTGATGTCGTCGATCTTGTGAATGCGCGCCATCCAGTTGATCGAATCCAGCACGTTGTACAGAAAATGCGGGTTAAACTGAGCCTGTATCGCTTTAAGCTCGGCTTCCTGCACGCGAATCTGCTTCTGGTAGTCCTGCTCGATCAACGTGTGCAGCTGCGCGACCATCTTGTTAAAGCTCCGGCCCAACTGGCCGACCTCGTCGTCGTACTGCGTAGGGAAGGTCACGTTCAGATTCCCCGTCTCCGCCTGGCGCATCAAGCCCCCCAGCTTCCTGAGCGGCCTCGTCACGTTGACCGACAGCACGATCGCCAGCCAGATGGACAAGACGATGCCCGCGATCATGATCAGCAGCGTCAGATTGCGGATAACGGCTCCGTCCTTCGTGAGGGAGCTGACGGGAACGACGGAGATCAGCTTGAACCCGGTCACCTGGGACGTATCGTAGACGACCATCTGCGCCTCGCCCTCCGCGTCCGTCGTGCGGAAATAGCCCTTCGTTCCCTTGGATACGCGCGACGCGAAAGCCTCCGTCAGCTTGGCGCCGACCTGATGCTTGGAAGGGGAGCTGGAGATGACGTATCCGTTCCGATCCGACAGATACATCTGGCCGCCCGGAATCTGCTGCGCTTTATTGTACTTGTCGGCCGCTTCGGCTTCCCCGATGTCGATGACGACGTAGCCGAGCGGCTCGTTCGAATTGATGTCCCGGATCTGCCTTCCCGCGCTGAGCACGACGCCGAAGTCCTCCGTCTTCTTCATCGCGTAGTGAGTGTCCCAGACGACGTTCCCTCCCGACAGGCGGGCGATGCGGAACAACCCCCAGTTTTCGTTGTACTCGTTATACTCCCTGGGCAGCAGCTCGCCGGTGAAGTACCGGTCCCCGTTCGTTCCCAGCAAGTAAATCTGAATATCCCAATTTTTGAACCCGATGAACGATTCCAGAATGGCCTGTATCCGTTTCTCGTCCCGATGCTTCTCCTCCGGCCCGCGGTTTCCGTCCTTGGCGAGAACCTCCTGCACCTGTTCGTTCCCGTAGATGTACATGGACAGCTGCTCGATATCCTGAACGAAGTAATCGATGCTGTAGTTGACCTGGGACAGGCTCTCCAGCAGCGTCTGGCAGACCTTGTCCAAAATCATGCGCGAAGATTGGGAATAAGAGAACGCTCCCAAGACGCCGAGCGGAATGATGGCCAGAAGCAGGAAAAAGACAATCAGCTTGTGCTTCAGCTGCATTCCGAGCAAATACGCTCGCCATTTCGACGGCATTCGACGCGCCTCCTCCCATTTCATTCTTATACTAACGATTTCGCCGCCGATGGACAATGGAAATTGACTCTTGCGGCTTACCCTAGAGATACTTAAAGCCCCGTCGGCTGCTGCCAACGGGGCCTTCTTTGTTCTATTACGCCACGCCCTCGGCGGCTCCCTGCTGGAGCTGGTACATGGCGAAGTATTTGCCGCCCTGCTGCATCAGCTCGTCGTGGTTGCCGCGCTCCACGATCTTGCCGCGGTCGAGCACGAGAATCTGATCGGCCGCGCGAATCGTCGACAGCCGGTGCGCGATGACGAACGTCGTCCGGCCGCGCTTCAGCACGTCGAGCGCCGCCTGGATGATCGCCTCCGTCTCGGTGTCGATGCTGGCCGTCGCTTCGTCCAGAATGAGAATGGCCGGATCGAACGCCAGCGCCCGGGCGAAGGAGATGAGCTGCCGCTGTCCGGCGGACAGCGTGCTGCCCTTCTCGATGACCGGCTCGTCGAGCCCTCCCGGCAGCTGCGTGAACATGTCGTACGCGCCGACGTCGCGAAGCGCCTGCTCGACCTTCTCGCGGGAGATCGCCGGATCGTCCAGGCTGACGTTTGAAGCGATCGTTCCCGTGAACAGGAACGGGTCCTGCAGCACGATACCCATATGCTGGCGAAGCTGCTGCTTCGTCAGCTCCTTCACGTCGGTGCCGTCGATCAGAATCCGCCCCCGCTCCACGTCGTAGAAGCGGAACAGCAGGTTCAGAATCGAGCTCTTGCCCGAGCCGGTGTGTCCGACGAGGGCGACCGTCTCACCTTGGCGAGCGGAGAACGAGATGTTCTTCAGCACGTCCTCGCCCGGCTTGTAGCCGAACGTCACGTCCTCGAACACGACATGGCCTTTGTACCGCTCCATCCGGCTGTCGGACACTTCGATTCCCGGCTCGTCAAGCAGGGTGAACACCCGCTCCGCCGACACCCGCGCCACCTCCAGGTTGGACAACTGGTTCACGATGCCGACGATCGGCTGCATCATCCGGTTCATGTAGTCGATGAACGCGTACAGGACGCCGACCGTAACGGCCGTTCCGAGCCAATCCCCGGCGAACATCCAGACGACCGTCATGAACAGCACGTTGCGCAGGACGTTGACCAGGTTGTGCGAGGTGACGGAGTTCAACGTGAGCAGCTTGTTCTGATACTTGTAGTACTCGTCGTTCATCTCGTGGAACTCGCCCATCGTCTCCTTTTCCTTGCGGAAAGCTTGAATGATCGGCATGCCCTGGATCGACTCGTTGATCATGCCGTTGATGTCGCTCAGACGGGAACGGATGACGTGGTTGTACCTTGCCGCGAACTTGCGGTAGATGACGATCCAGACGTACAGAATCGGGATGAACGGCAGCGCGATCAACGCCAGATTCGCGTCCAGCACGAACAACGCTCCGATAATCGCCGCGATATAGATGATTCCGGAGAAGAAATTCGCCAGCACCGACACGTACAGCTCGCGGATCGCTTCCGTATCGTTCGTTACCCTGGCCACGACCTTGCCGGCCGGCAAGTTGTCGAAGTACTGCACCGGCAGCCTCTGAATGTGCCGGAACACGTCGTTGCGCATCTGGCGCACGATCCGGTTGGCCGATACCTGAAGCAGCAGCCGCTGCCAGTAGGCCAGCACGCCGCCGATCAGCAGCAGCCCGACATACGTCGTCGCCAACAGGAAAATGCTGCGAAACTCCGGCTTGTAAAACTCATAGACGTCGCCCTTCGTGAGCTTCGTTGCCGGGTAGCTGAGGACGCTCCCGTCCTCCCGCCCGATCGTCAGCGTTCCGTCCGCGAAGGCTCGCTTTCCGGTATCCGGGACGCCGGACGCGGGAACGAAGTAGTAGCTTCTGCCCGATTGCAGAATACGCACCTCTTCGCCCTTCGCCTCTCCCGCCGCAAAGTGGTCCTCCCGCTTATACCAGCCGTCCCCGTAGGACACGGCGTACTTCTCTCCTTGCTGCACCGCGTACCAAGGCTTCTCGATGCCCATGATGTTCGTATCGATCATCCGCTTGGCGATGAACGGTCCGACCAGCTCTACGCCGACCGCCAGCAGGAGAAGCGCCAGGGCGACGATAATAGGCCGCTTGTAGTTCCATGCGTATTTAAACAGTCTTTTGCCGTTGATGCCCATTGATTTGCTCACCCGCATTCTGTGTTTAATTCTCCGCGACCGCAGCGAGCTGCTGCCGGTCGTACTGCTCTTTGTACCATCCGCCGAGCTTCAGCAATTGCTCGTGGGTGCCTTCCTCCGAGATCCGTCCTTCGTCGAGCACGATGATCCAGTCCGCATGCTGCACCGCGGTCAGCCTGTGCGTCGTAATGATCGTCGTCTTGCCCGCGCGCTCGGTGCGGATGCCCTCCAGAATTTCCGTCTCCGTCTTGGCGTCCACCGCCGACAGCGAGTCGTCGAGAATGAGAATTTCCGGGTCCGCGATGACCGCCCGCGCGATGCTGACGCGCTGCTTCTGGCCTCCGGACAACGCCACGCCCTTCTCTCCGACGAGCGTCTCCAGCCCTTCCGGCAGAAACTCCACGTCCTTGCGGAACGACGCCAGCTCCAGCGCCCGGTTCAGACGCGCTTCGTCTCCCGATGTATCCTCCGTGCCGAACCAGATGTTCTCGCGGATCGACTTGCTGAACAGGATCGGCTGCTGCGGGACGTAGCCGATCCAGCTCCGCACCCGGTTCAGCTCCACCTCGGCGATCGGAGCGCCGCCGATTGTCAGCGCGCCTTCTCCCATCGGGTACTCGCGAAGCAGCTGCTTCAGCAGCGTCGTCTTCCCGCTTCCCGTCCGACCTACGACGCCCAGCGTCTGTCCCCGGCGCAGCGTAAAGGAAATATCGACGAGATTGTCGATCGACGAAGAAGGATAACGGAAGGTCAGCCGTTCGAAGCGAATCGTCTCCGGCACCTCGACCGACACCGGATCTTCCGCGTCCTTGACGTCGGGCTTGGTGCCGAGGGTCTCGTTGATCCGGTCGAGCGACGCGTTGCCGCGCTGCATGATGTTGATCAGCTCGCCAATGGCGAACATCGGCCAGATCAGCATCCCGAGGAACATGTTGAACGAGATCATCTCGCCGAGCGTAATGTCGCCCCGGAAGACGAGCACCGCGCCGTAGCACAGACCGATCAGATAACTTGCGCCCACCAAAATTTTGACCGTCGGCTCGAACAGAGCGTCGATCTTGGCGACGCGAATATTTTTTTCGAACACGTTGTCCGTAGAATCGCTGAACCGCTTCCGGTCCGCCTGCTCCT
Source organism: Cohnella sp. (assembly GCF_041641335.1). NCBI lineage: Bacteria > Bacillati > Bacillota > Bacilli > Caryophanales > Paenibacillaceae > Cohnella > Cohnella sp. The sequence continues at coordinate 18,050 of NZ_JBEPYQ010000016.1, forward strand.
GCACGAACGCCCGGATGACGCGCACGCCGGACACCGACTCCAGCACCTGGTCGTTCAAGCCGCCGAACGCATCCTGCGCCTGCATGAATCGGTCGTGAATCTTCTTGCCGAAGTGCTGCATCAGCAGCGCCATGATCGGCAGAGGCAGCAGCGCGGCCAGCGTCAGCTTCCAACTGATCGTCGCCGCCATGACGATGAGAATCGTCAGCATGAACAGCGTCGAATCGATCAGAGTCAGAATTCCGAATCCGGCCGTTACCGCCACCGCCCCGAGATCGTTCGTCGCCCGCGCCATCAGGTCGCCCGTCCGGTTGCGCTCGTAGAACGTCGGACTCATTTTCATCAAATGCCGCATCAGCCTCGAACGGAGCAGCCGCTCCAGCACGAACGCCCCGCCGAACAGCTGGTACAGCCAGATGTAGCTAAGAATGTAGCTCGCCAACGTCAGTCCGCCCCAGAAAACGAGCAGCTCCGTCATGCCGGAAGCCGTCAGCGTCTCCGACTGGATTCCGTCGATGGCTACGCCGATCAGCTTGGGAGGGATGATGTCGATAATGCCGACGACCGTCAGCAGGAAGATGGCGATCGTGTATCTTTTCCAGTGCATTTTGAAAAACCAGCTCAATTTCTTAAGTACGATAAACATCCAGGAGTCACACCCTTCTCTATAAGAACGTCTTGCCGCCGCAGAAGCGCCCAAGCCGCTTGAACCGTTGAAGAACAAAAAAGGCATACCGCCGTAAGCGATACGCCTTGAGGATGGTTGCCCATCCCCCGCCGCGAACGGGGCTGAAGCCGACTGTCTAGGACTGCCGTCATTGCCCCGAATGCGATAAAAAAGGCGCGCGATTACGTAACGTAACCGCGCGCCGCGCCACATCTGTCCGGAAAATCCGCCATTCTCCGGTCTGTCAGTGCCCGTTCGCGCGAGGGTTACGTCCTTGCAGTTGATTCATTCCGCCGTTAAGCGGATTAGGTGCCGTATGGATAAAGTTGCGCATGTTCGTAACCCCCCTTTCCGTTCATCAAAAGTATATGAGTCACTTTACCATCCGCGCTTGAACGCTGTCAACGGGCTAACGAAAAATAATTTCAATTTTTTTACTTCTTGGCTGAGCCTGCAAAAATTCTGATAGATTCGGATCCTCCGCCCGTTCCGGCTATAATAGAGTTAGATTTAAGAACGGGAGAGAGCGAACCTTGACGAGCCATTCGGAATCTCATGATCGTCTGACCGCTGAACTATGCTTGCTGGCGGGGAAAATCATTCTACAGAGCGGGGGAGAAACCCATCGGGTCGAGGATACGATGATTCGGATCGCCGCGGCGGGCGGATTTCCCGATTCGCAGAGCTACGTGACTCCGACGGGGATCATCTTCGCCATGGGCGGATCGAATCCCGTCACGCGCTTCGTGCGCATCACGGACCGTTCTACCGACCTGAGCAAAGTCACCTTGGTGAACGACGTCTCCCGGCGGATCGGCGTCGGGGACCTGACCGCGTCCGAAGCGCTCGCCCGGCTTAAAGAAATCGAGTCGGCGCGGGTCGTCTACCCGGATTGGCTGCAGGTCGTATCGGCCGCGATCGCCAGCGGCTGCTTCCTGATCATGTTCAAAGGCGGCTGGCACGACTTCTTCCCGGCCATGCTGGCGGGAGGCGCGGGATTCGCCCTGCTGCTGATCCTTCACCGTCTCGTGCCGATTCGGTTTTTCGCGGAATTTCTGTCCGCTACGGTCATTGGGGGGCTGTCCATCCTGTTCGCCCGCACGGGCTTCGGCCATGAGCTGGATCTGATGATCATCGGCTCGGTCATGCCGCTCGTGCCCGGACTGCTTATTACGAACGCCGTGCGGGATCTGATGGCCGGCCACCTCGTGTCGGGGCTGTCGAAGGGGGCCGAAGCGCTGCTGACGGCTTCGGCGATCGGGGCGGGCATTGCGGTCATGCTGTCCGCGTGGAACTAAGAGGAGGAGACGCACAAGATGATCGCTATACTTGAACAGCTCGCGACGAGCTTCGTCGCCTCCGCGGCGTTCGGTTTGATTTTTAACGTGCCGAAGCGTTCACTCGTCCAATGCGGCATCGTCGGCATGCTCGGCTGGGCGCTGTACGTCGTCCTGACGCAGCAGGGGGTCAACGCCACGATCGCCACTTTGCTCGCAGCGGGATGCGTGGCCGTGCTGAGCCAGATCATGGCGAAGCTGTACCGAATGCCGATTATCGTGTTCAACGTATCAGGCATCATTCCTCTCGTACCGGGAGGGCTGGCCTACAACGCGATGCGCAGCGCGGTGGAGAACGAGTTTGACGCCGCTTTGCAGCTAGGAACGCAGGCCTTCATGATCTCCGGCGCGATCGCGATGGGGCTCGTGCTGTCCGAGGTGATCAATCAGGCGATCCGACGGTCTCGCCTGTAGCCGCTAGCCGGAGTGACGGCTGCGATACAGCAGGTAAATAAAATACGGCGCGCCGACCGCCGCGGTGAACACTCCCGCCGGAACGTCCAGCGGCAGGAAGACGGTGCGGCCGATCGTATCGGCGAGAAGCACCATCAAGCCGCCGACCATCGCCGCAGCCGGCACGAGGCCGTCGAACGAAGGGCCGACCAGCTTGCGGGCGATATGGGGCGCGATCAGGCCGACGAAGCCGACCGCTCCGGCGACCGCGACCGCCGCTCCGGCCAGCGCCACGCTGACCATGAGCAGCAGGAACCGATGAACCTGAACCGGAGATCCGAGCCCCGTCGCCACCTCGTCCCCCAGCTCCTGAACGTTGAGGTGCCGGTGCAGGTAAAGCGCGAGCGGGATCAGCACGAGCACCCAGGGCAGCACCGAGTAGACATCCCCCCAGGAGGAGCCGTAGACGCTCCCCGTCATCCATACGTACGCTTGGCCGGCCGCGTTAACCGGACTGAGCACGATCATCAGCATCGTCAGCGAGCCCGTCACCGCCGAGATGCCGACCCCGATCAGCACGAGCCTGATCGGGCTCACCCCTCTGTTCCAGGCCAGCAGATAGATCACGATCGAGATCAACGCCGCTCCGGCGAAAGCCGCGGCAGGGAGCCACTTGATGCTGACCGCGCCCCCGAGGTACGTAATGAAAGCCACCGCGGCGAACGTCGCTCCTCCGGTAATGCCGATGATGTCGGGCGAAGCCATCGGATTGCGGATAATTCCCTGAAGAATGGCTCCCGCCACGCTCAGCGCGGCTCCGGCGAGCACGGCGACCAGCGCTCTCGGCAGCCTCAACGTATGAAGGATGAGCGACTGCTCCGCCGTTCCGTAGCCGAACAGCGTCCGGACGACGTCCGGCAGAGCCGTATTGCGGCTGCCCAGGCCGATGCTGACGAAGAAAACTAGGATCGCGATTCCCGCTAACGCGAGAAGAATGTACGGCATTCTCCGGCGGGAGGAAGGCGGCTGACCGCCCGGTCTTAGCGGCACAATGTTGGACCGGCTCATTTGGCCTCTCCTTTCGCGCGCAGCCCTTTGCGGGCGATGTAGATGAAGAACGGACCGCCGACCAGCCCCGTCATGACGCCGAGCGGAATTTCGCCAGGCTGGATCAGGAAGCGGGCGGCGATGTCCGCCAGCAGCAGCAGAATGCCGCCTAGAGCGGCGCTGTAAGGCAGCACCCAGCGATAGTCGACGCCGACCAGATAGCGAGCTGCGTGCGGAATGACCAGGCCGACGAAGCCGATGGCCCCGGCCACCGCGACGGAGCTGCCGGCCAGCAGGACGACGGCAAGCGCGATCGCCGCCTTCACGAACGCCGTTCGCTGTCCCAGCCCCTTGGCCATCTCCTCCCCGGAAGCGATGAGATTGACCGAGTGCGCCATCGCCAGGGCGGCGACGCCGGCGCCGAGCATGTAAGGCATCACGGGGTAGAGAGCGCTCAGCTCCTTGCCGGCGATGGACCCGGCCAGCCAGAACAGCACGCTCTGCAGACCCGACTCGTTCAGCACCAGCATGCCCTGGGTAATCGAGGTGAACAACGCCGTCATAGCGGCCCCGGCCAGCACGACCTTCATCGGCGTCATGCCCCCTCTGCCCAGCGAGCCGAGAAAATAAACCGTCAGCGAAGCGACGGCCGCGCCCATGAACGCGAACCATACCAGCTGGCTCATCGAGGAGACCGGCAGAAACTTAAGCGCCAGCACGACGCAGGCCACCGCGCCGGCGTTCACTCCGAAGATGCCGGGAGACGCCAGCGGATTGCGCGTCAGCGCCTGCATCAGAGCTCCGGCGACGGCCAGACTTCCCCCGATCAGCACCGCGTACACCGCCCGGGGCAATCGGGTCGTGCGGATGATGACATGCTCGTTGGAAGACGAATCGTATCTCAGGAACGATTCGACCGTCGCGGGAAGGCCGATTTTCGTCGAGCCGATGGCCACGCTCAGCGCGAAAGCGAGCAGCAGCAGCGCGGCAACGACGATCAAACCGAACGTCTTATAAGAGCTTCGAGACAGTAATGGAACCACGAGAAACCTCCTTCAGGCCGCGAAAGACAGGAAAGGAGACTGCCGACAAGTGACCCGGTCGACAGCCTCGGCATTCCCGCTTTATTTCAGTTCGTAGATCTCATACAGATCTTCCAGCATCTCCACGGCCGCCAGCGGACCGGAGCCGTTATTCCATACGGCCGTATCCACCTCGAACACGCGATTGTTTTTCACGGCCCGGAGATTTTGCCACAGCGGATGCCCGCTCCATTCCTTTCTGAGGTCGAGCCTTCCGTCGTCCCGCGACGTGCTCGTCTGGTCGAAGATCAGATCGGCGTCCATCTGCGGAATGTTTTCCTTGGACGTCAGCTGCACGCCCCAATCCTCGCCCTGCTGGCTGGCCGGACGCGCGATGCCGAGCTCGTCGAGCACGAGCGCCGAGAAGCCGGTGAACACGATTCGAGCGTGGTCTACGCGGAAATCGACGATGCCCGCTTCCAGCTTCAGCTGGTCGCCCATCTTCTCCTTGAACTCGGCGACCCTGGCGCTCCAGTCCTCCAGGAACTTGGCTTCCTCGTCCTTCTTGTTCAGCGCCGCAGCCGTCAGACTGAGCGAATCTTTCCAAATATGCACTTCCTCCGTCATGACGGTGGGAGCGATCGCCGACAACTGCTCGTAGATTTTCTCGTGACGCGTCTTGGACGCGACGATGACGTCAGGCTTTAGCGCGATGAGCTGCTCCAGATCCGGCTGATTCTCCGAGCCGAGATTGGCCGCGCCCTCCATCTTGTCGCGGATATAGTTGTACCAAGGCTGCTCGATCCAGGCTTCGACCGCGCCTACCGGCTTGACGCCCAGCGCCAGGGCGGCGTCCGTCGCTCCCTGGAACAGCGTGGCGACCTTCTCGGGCGTACCCTTCACCTCGGTCTTGCCCATGGCGTGCTCGATGACTCTGACTTCCTCTTCCACGACCACCGTCTCGGACGAGGACGGGGACGCCTTTTCCGATGGCTCCGCTTGCGACGCCTGCTGGGTCTGCGCCGGTGGGGACGACGCCCCTTCGTTCTCTTTCCCGCCGCACCCCGCTAACAACAACGCCATGACAACCGCCGCCAATAGCATCAGCGACAGCTTTCCAAATCTGACCACTCCCGTTTCCTCCTCTTGCCGCAAGTTTGTTGATATTGATTCTCATTATTAATTATAAAAGAAGTCCGAGCGGTGAACATGGAAATTTAAGTTCTTTTTTTGGACTATTCCGGTATCGGGTACGGCAGCCCCAGGTGCTCTCTCAGCGTGCGTCCGGAATATTCCGTGCGATAGACGCCGCGGTTCTGCAGCTCCGGGACGACCTTGTCGACGAAATCGTCCAGGCCCCGGGGAAGCAAGGGCGGCATCAGGTTAAAGCCGTCGGCCGCTTCGCTCCGCAGCCAGCGCTCCATCTCGTCGGCGATCTGCACGGGAGTTCCCGCATACGTAAAATGGCCCCTGCCCCCCGCGGTGCGGAAGATCAGCTCGCGGATCGTCAGTCCCTCTCTGCGGGCGAGATCAACATATTGCTGGAATCTGGCCTGCTGGCCTCTAATCTCCTCCACCTTGGGCAGCCGATCCAGGGGCAGCGGTCCGTCCAGCGGATAGCCGGACAGATCGGTCTGCAGCGTCGCCGACAACGTGTTCAGACCGTATTCCGTCACGGTCAGCTCGTCCAGCTCCCTCATCCGCTCGCGGGCCTCCGCCTCCGTATCGCCGATGAACGGCGTAAAGCCCGGCAGCACCTTCAGCTGCTCTGCGGATCGGCCGTATTTGCCCATGCGGCCCTTCAAATCTTTGTAGAACGCCTGCGCTCCGCCCATCGCGCTCTGCACCGTGAAGACGACCTCCGCCAGCTCCGCGGCGAATTCCTTGCCGTCCTCCGAGGAGCCCGCCTGCACGAGCACCGGATACGTCTGCGGGGAGCGCGGAATGTTGAGCGGTCCGCTCACCGAATAGAAACGGCCCTCGAAGTCGGCCGGACGGATTTTGTCGGTGTCGGCGTAGATTCCGGATTCCCGATCCACTACAAGCGCCCCTTCGCCCCAACTCCTCCACAGCCGCTTTGCGATCTCGACGAACTCCTTGCCCTGCTCGTAGCGCTCCCGGTGCTCGGGATGACGCTCCTTGCTGAAGTTGCGCGCCGTCACGTCGCCCGTCGACGTGACGATATTCCAGCCCGCGCGGCCGCCGCTGATATGGTCCAGCGCCGCGAATTTCCTCGCGATATGGTACGGCTCGTTGTACGTCGTCGACGCGGTCGCCGTCAGGCCGATCCGCTCGGTGACGGCCGCGATGGCCGACAGCAGCGTGAACGCCTCAAGCTGGGGAATGACGCGGTATTTGACCATGCTGTTCAACCTGTACTTCTCCGCCAGAAATACCGAATCCATCTTGCCCCGCTCCGCCGTCTTCGCCAATTGCTGATAGTATTCGAGACTCGTCGCCCTTTCGGGAAAAGCTTCGGGGTGGCGCCAGGACGCTTCATGATGACCCGTGCTCAAAATAAACAGATTCAGATGCAGTTGACGGCCGGATTGGCCCATATCGACACCTCGTTCCCGCCGTCTCGCGGCGATCGGCCTGACGGCGATCAGCCGCGGGACGGCTTGCGAATTTGTTTGGCGTAGGCTTTCGGCGAGCAGCCGATCTCCGCCTTGAACTTCCGGCTGAAATAAAATTCGTCGCTGAAGCCGACGCTCTGGGCGATCGTGCGCAGAGACTCGCCGGACTGCGCCAGCAGGCGCTTCGCCTGCCTGATGCGAATGTCGGTCAAATATTCGATCGGACTTTTGTTCAGCCGCTTCTTGAACGCCTTGGAGTAGTAGTCGGCGCTTACGCCCGCCATATCCGCCAGCTTCTCCCGCGTAATGTAGAGAGGATAATGCCTCTCCATATACTCCAGCGTCCTCTGGATCGCCTGGCCGAGATCGGCCATCCTCTCCCGCCCCGCGTCGCGGAACAAGTCCGCCACGAGCTCCTGGAACAGAATGTTCGCCTTCATATCGTCCCAGGCATTGCCGCTTCGACGCTTGCGCTCCATGTCTTCGATCCGGTCGAACGCGACGTAAGCCGTCTCGCACTCCACCGGACAATCGAGCTGCGCGGGAACGTAATGCCCGTTCTGGGCGGGCTGCAGCGCTCGGAACCGAACGTCGTAATATTCCAGCCGCTCCTGCGGACGAATGGACAGACGGACGGCAGCGCCGGGCGGGAGCAGAATCGCTTTGCCGCGTCTTAGGGGGCGGCTCTGCCCGCCGATCGAGATTTCTCCTTGCGCTTCCTTGAACAGCAGCAGTCCATGCATGGACGCATCGTGGCGCAGCCGGTCTTCGTCCGCCGCGACTCGCTGCACGTCCTCCAGTTTGTACATGTATGCGGCAAGCCGCGACGAGAATTCGGATCGGTCCATCATGGGCGCTTCCCCCTTTCGGCTCTATCGACTACACTTGCAGATGGCCGTAGCCCAGTTCCTGCCTCTTCTTCGCTTCCCTGCGCTGCTTCTCCAGCGCCGCCAGGCCGAACCGTTCGGCCTGACGCGGGTCGACGGCGAAGACGCCGTCGTCGTCCCCGACGATCAGGTCGCCGGGATTCATGCTGGCTCCGCAGACGCTGATCGGGACGTTCACCTCTCCCTCCAGCTCCAGCGAACGCGTCGTCAAAGCGCTGACCCCGGTCGAATAGACGGGAAAGCCTAGCGCGGACAGCGCCCGCACGTCCGAGACGCAGCCGGATACGATCGCTCCCGCCAGCTTCTTGCGAAGCGCCGCATACGTTCGGAATTCTCCCCAGCACGCTCGCTGGTCGTCTCCCGACATGTCCACGACGAGCACGTCTCCCGGCTCGGCCAGCTCCAGCGCATGGCGGATCGCGGCGGCGTCGATATGCGGGATGCGCACGGTCACCGCGTTGCCGAGTATCCGGATCGGACGAAACAGCGGACGCAGCCCCTTCAGAAATCCGAAGTCGGTCAGATGGCCGATCGTCGACGGACTGACCTCCCGATACAGCTCCAGCAGCTCGGGCGTGACGCCCTGCACCCTCGGTTCAATTCTCATCATGACGGTCTCCCCCTTCGGACAGTTAAAGTTTTAGCGACGCGGCATGGACCCGCAGCGGATTCGGAGCCTGCCCCATTCCGAAAGGCATGCTTCCGGCCACCCGCGACCGGGGCTTGAGCAGCGGACGGATCAGTTGCTTCCACGGCCAAGCCTCCGCCTCGAACAGATGACGGCTAGCGGTCCGTCGCGCCTCTTCCGTCAGCCCGGCCGAATCGACCGCCTGCTCCAACGTCTCGCGCAGCTCCAGCCATAGCCGCTTTTCCGGGATGCCGTAATAACGGGACAGACTGTCGAGAACGGCGTAGCCGTTCACCTGAATGCCCAGCGTCTGGAAAAAGGAAAGCAGCTTGCCGGGATCGTCGTGGTACAGGGAGTTCGGATAGTTCGGCCGCAGCTGGTACTCCGGGTCGGCAAGACCGTTTGCCGACAGCCAGGGCACGTGCACGCGCAGCGCGTCGTGATCGCGGAGCAGCAGTCCCTTCACCCGCCCGCGCTCCACGACCAGTACGGAGTTCTGTCCGTGCACCTCGGGCATCATGCCCAGACGGAACAGGCGCAGGACGACCGTGCAGAAAGCAAGCATCGCTTCCCCGAACAGCCGGACGACGGCCGCTTCGGTCTCGGCTTCCCCGCGAGCGCAGCCATTCGTCGAAGACGTGCCCGCCTTCCGAGGAGCCGAACACCGCCAGGGCGGACATCGGAACGAGCCTCACGCCTTCATCGGCCGCCAGTTCAGGCGGATACTGTCTGAGCATCGCCGACAGATGCCGCGGCGCTTCGGCGAACAAGTCCCGGCTCTCCGGCAAGTAAGCCCACCAAGCCGTCTCGTCGCACAGGAACAGACGCCTCCCCAGCTCGGCATCCCTCTCCAGCGCCGACCTCATCAGCCTCTCCGCGCGCCCTCCGTTCATCAGCTTGATTGCCGACAGATAGCGCAGCCCCCCGAGCGAATGAAGGCCGAGCGGCAGCTTGACGTGAAGCCCTTCCCCGCTCTCGGGCATAAGCGACCGCAGCGAAGACGTGGCGTGATAGACGCCCGCCTCTGCGGCCAGCGGCACGCATACGCCGGCGGCCATCTCCTCCCGCAAATGCTCCGCCAAACCCGTCATCTGCCACGGGTGCACGGGGAGCGGAACATAGTCGTCCGCGGCCAGCCCCCGCTTTTCCATCTCTTCCCGTACGCGCGCCTCTTCCTCTTCCGCCAGCAGCAGCCGAGCGGGCTCGGCGTCGCGAGCGCCCTCGCCCGCTACGATATGCTTGCGGCTCACCGCCATCCATCTCAGCGTTATCCCGCCTCCGAACTCCGGCGAATATCGGCGATAATCGGCTTCCGCGAGACCCATCTTGACCTTCGCGACCGGATGGAACGGCCGATCGCGGAAAGCCGCTTTGCGCTCCAGCGCTAGCAGCGACGACGACGCGTCCTGTCCCGGCAGAACGTCTCCGGTCAGCTCGTTCTCCAGCGTCCACGCCGTCTGCTGCAGCGTCTGGGCGATCATATCCAGCAGCCTCTTCGCCGAGTCGGGGTCGACCTCCTGATTTCCCTCGTGCAGATCCAGCGTCCGGGTCATCAGCTCCAGCGGCCCGATTTTTCTCGGCACCGCTCCGCCCTCAGCGCCTGTCGCTAGCTCGTATACTCCCGCATTCGCGACGAGCCGGTACGCCTGAACGACCGCCGGGAATACCGGAAATACCAGCTCGGCCGCCCGCCCATCCCCGCTATTCGCCCGCCACCTGTACACATGGGCTTTCGCATGCGGCCCGAACAACCGATCCGCGGCAGCCAGCGCTCCGTCGATCCGAATCAACTCCCGCCACTCGTCCGGGGAGACGAGCGTGACCCGATCATATCCGTCGAGCATCCCCTCCGCTAGCAGCGCGTTTACAAGATCCTCCATCACCCGGCTCTCCGTCTGCGCCTCCGCCCGCTCTTGCCGGGCTTGGGCCGAACGATCCGTCCCTTTTTCGCTCATCCTCGTCCGCCCCCTTCCCTGCGGTACAGACGGAGCGGATTCGGAACCGCTTTGGGATCGACCTCCGCATCCTTCCACAGGCGTCTTCTTGCCAACTGCTCGATCCGGATCGTCTCCGAGAACAAGTCGTACCGGGCATAGTTGGCAGCATGCTCCGGATACCGCTCCTGATAGTCATAGATCACGTCGGCCGCCAGCTCCCAGAACGCCTCCTCCTTCAGCCCGTACCGCTCGTTCAGGAACAGGCACAGATCGGCGGCGAACACGAAGAAGAAGGCGCTGTGCAGAAAATCCTTAACCGACTCCAGATCGTCGGTCTGCATGTACGAATGCCGGTTCAACGCGCGATGGCGGGCCGGCTCCGGATTCAGCTCCGGGCACAGCTCGGGACGAGTCAGATGCGGCTTGGAGAAACGCAAACCGTCATGGAAGTCCTTCAGAGCCAGCCGGACGGGAAGCCCGTCGCGGTGGATGAGGATCAGGTTCTGGGCATGGGACTCCGTCGCGATTCCGTGGGCGTACAGCATGTGGATCAGCGGAGTCGCCGTCACCTCCAGCACGCGGCGCGTCCAGGCCTCCAGGCCGTACCGGCGCAGCCACGGCTCGATGAAGCTGCCGTCGCCCGCGGTCAGGCACAGCGCGCTCAGCGGAACCGCCCGCTCTCCGGGCCGCAGGTGCGGGTGAACGCTTTGCCTCCAGATCGCGCCCAGGCTTCCGTATGCGGATGCCTGCATCGTCAGGGGCAGCTTTTCGTAATCGTAGGAAATGCCGGCGAACTCCGACAGCAGCGCGAAGTCGAGCTCGCGGGCGACCTCGTCGCTGCTCGCCAGCGCCGCCAGCCAATCCGACACGAGCGGCGCGTTCAGCACCGTGTGCTTCGCCAGCGTCCTTCGGGTCGACGTGTTCACGATGCCGAGCGCCAGCTTCAGGTACGCCTTGTCCTTGCTCGAACGGTTCGCCAGGCTGCGCACCGACTGCTGCGCGCGGTAGCTGTCCGGACCGCTTCCTAGCAGGACTAGCTCCCGGTCCGCCAACTGCCGATGGAAGCCGGGCAGCACGACATGCTCCCACTGCCACGGATGAACGGGCAGCAGGAGATAATCCCCAAGGCTCAGTCCTTGGCTCCCCAGCTTCGCGGCGAAGCTTCGAACCGTCTCCTCCCCCAGCTCCCGCCGGAGGAACGAGTCGTAATCCGCCTCCGCCGACAAGGCCAACAGGCTCCGGACGCGGGAAACCGCCACCCATACGGGGCGAAGCTCCGCGCTGAATTCCGGTCCGAACAAGGCGTTCTCCCGCAAGCCGAACCCGATCCGCGACTTGTAGCACGGATGGTAGGGATGCCCTTCGAGCCAGGCTTCGAGCTCATCGTAATCGGCGTCTTCTCCCGGAGCGTTAAGCCCGGCTCGATAGGCTTGCGCCTGCGCGTCGTTCGCCAGCGTGCGTTCCAGCTCCGCCATGAACGGGACGAGCTGTTCGGTGTTCCGGACCCGGCCCAGCACCTCTTCGGCGAATCCGGCCAATGCGGCCGGGGTTTCGCCCTCGCCGCCTCTGCGGACGACCGAGCCTCGCTCCACCCGAAGACGGCCGAAGCTGAGCATGCGCCTGCCGCGGCATGCGTATTCGACGGGCAGGCCGCGCGAATCGATCCCGGGAACCGAATACGTTCCGCTCCGTTCTCCCTCGGACCGCGGCTCGAAAGAAAATGGCGCAATCCCTTCGTACAAAGCCGCCTCGATCAGTTGGCAGAGCACCCTCTGCTCGACCTCGGCGTAATGATCAGCGTGGAAGACCGGAATCCGTTCGGTCTCTTCCGTTTTGTCCAACGTGTGCACCTGCACTCAGCTCCATTCGGTTCGTTTCTTGTTTCAGAACGGTATATTTCATCCAGACGTTATTCATCAACAACAGAAGAGCGGAGCCGATGAAAATCATCGGCAATCCGAACTGCGACGAGACGGCGCCCATCCCGACCGATCCGACCATTCCCCCGAGGAACAGCGCGCAGTTCAAGTAGCCGTATGCGCTGCTCTCCATCCCCGGCGGGGCATAATGGCGCATGAGCGCGTTGACCGACGGCATCATGCCGCCCAGACAAGCTCCGGTTAGCGCGCGCAGCGCGATCAGCTGCCACAGCTCCTGCACGAATGCTTGCGGAATCAGAAACAGAACCGCCCCGCTCACCGCTCCGACCAGAACGTAACGCGAGCCGAACCGGTCTCCCAGCTTGCCGAGCTGCGGCGCCGTGACCATGTTGCCCACGCCCATCGCCGCCGTGGTAATGCCGGCCAGCAGCACGAGATTGTTCGCCCCCGGCGCCAGCTGCTGCACGTACAGCGGAATGAGGGGCAGCGTGCCCACCATCGCCATGCGGATTGCCGCCGCCGAGACGAGCAGCGAAGAGACCGGCTTGCGGCCGACGATCGTCCGGAAGTCCTGAAAGAACGGCGTCCTCGTCTTGACTTCTTTTTTCTCGAAGCTCTCTTTCACCCAGAAGATGACGATCAACGATGCGATAAAAATACTGATGCCCAGATACAGAAAAACGGCGCTGAAGCCGAAGCGATCGGCCATGATCCCGCCCAGCAGCGGCCCGATCATCGTGCCCGCGACCGCCCCCGAGTGCAGGACGCCCAGCGCGTACCCGCTATGTTCCTTGGGCGTATGGGTCGCGACCAGCGCAATGGCGGAAGGGCTGAAGCCCGACACCACCCCGTTGACGAGCCGGAGCAGCAGCAGATGAACGGGGGCCGCCGCGAAGCTCATGAGCGTAATCGTGACCGCCATCCCGATCCCGGAGCGAATCAGCATCGGCCTGCGGCCGTAACGGTCGGCCAGCCTGCCCCAGATCGGGGCGAACAGGAAAGCCGTCAGCAGGTTCGAGCCATAGATGATTCCCGTCCATAGGCGCACTTGTCCCGGGTCGGTCAGCCCCATCTCCTGCAGATAAAGCGGCAGGAACGGAGCGACGCAGCTCGTGGAAGCCATGGCCAGAAACTGTCCCGCATACAGAATGAACAGGTTGCGTTTCCACTTTTCCACCGGGACGGCACGTTCCTTTCCGATAGATTGCTATGCAGGCCGGAGGCTACCGGGGAATTTTCGGACAGGCGTCGCAATATTCCGCATCCGGAGCCGCCTGGTAGTAGAAGCAGCACGTTCTCCGAATGCGTATGGCGGACGCTCCCGAAGACGGCGCGATCCCGGGCGCTCCCTGGGAAGCCGAGGTCGCGGACTTTCCCGAAGAAGACGCCACGGCCGTGGAACCTCTCGGAGATGCCTCTACCGCGGACGACCGCCATCCTCCGTAAAACCATCCCAGCGGATTCCTCCGCTCCCCGAACGCTTTCCCCGTCGCGCCGCGAATCAAATAGTCGTAATCGGCACAGGCGTCGGCCTTGCCGGAAATTCTTTTTTCGTACAGCGAATACACCCGAACCGCCGCGTTCTCCCACAAAATAGGCAGAGGAATGTTTGCGACCTTCGATACGGTTCTCCATATTCTCGCGATATGTTTGGCGAACAGCCTCGCTATTAATTCCTCGCGCCATCGCTCGCGCATCTCCGCCCTCGGAGTCGTGACCGAGACGTCCGCCGCCAGTAGCCTGATTTGCCCGATCCGGGCCGGCGACGCGTCCAGTGAACAGTTTTCGATCGCCAGATCCACCCCCTTGCCGTACGCCGTCATGGCATACAACGCTGGAACCGCCGCGACGAAAGCGTACCTCTTCGCAAACTGCGAGGCCGCGATCAGGCGGGAAGGCGACGGCAGCGTCTCCGCCAACCGGTCCAGATAAGCCGCGCATCGAGCCTCGTCCAGCAGATCGAGACATGGAATGCGTTCGGACGAATCCGGCGGACTGCCGGTGAGCATGCCGAAACTTTGCGAGAGAACTTCCGCTTCCGCGGGGGTGAATGCCGACTTTTCAATCATGTACGCGCGTCTCCCTTGATGGGGTTTGGAATAGGTACGAATACCGGCGTTTCTCCACGGCCCGCCATGCAGCTCTTCAGATTGGCTTTGGCCGGAAGGGTGTCGCCATCGAGCAAATCGTCGATCAGCTCGCTCAGCCTGCCCGGCGATTGCCGCCGCTCTCTGCGGAGCAAGCGGCTTACGACGCCCCAATAGCGCCGCTCATCCTCCCTGGCATAAGCGGCAATTTCATGAATAAGCGAGCCGAGATGATTGACGATAAAATAGTATTTCGTACGATGCCAAACCACGGCTTCCTCGTACAGCACCGGACTGCTCTCGTCCACCAGGCTTCCGATCCAGCCCGCTTCGGCCGCCTTCCGGCGGTCGACACTGACTCCTTCGAGATCGCGAACGTAGAAGTGGTCGGGCCAGCCGTTCTTCAAGGTCAGCAGCGAGTTTTGCAGATGAGCCTCGAAGCCGACGCCCTGCTCCGCCGCAAGACGAAGAAGCGGCAGCAGAGACAGGCTCAGATAGCGTTCCAGCCACTCGGACCAATCGGGAAGCGTTCCTCCCGAACCGTCCAAGATGGCTCCGACCAGCTTCGGCTCGGACTGTCCCGGATAGGGCTCCAGCAAGGAGGCCAGCACGAACGTCGTCTCTCTCGGCAGACGCAGCGGTCTGTGAATCACCGTGAAGCATGAGGACCACTCCGCAGCCTCCCCCGTCCCAAAAGAGACCTGGCTGCAGCCGATCTCCTCCAGTATGGCGAACCCCTCTCCGGCCGGATCGCCGTCAAGCCGCCGCACGATCTTGGCCGCGTCGAGCGTTCGCCTCGCCTGCTCTGGCGTATTGTCGCGCACGAGATTGGTGATCCTCACGTGCAGCGGCAGCTTGTAGCCGTCTCCCGTGTCCGGGCTCCATACCGTCCTTACCGACGAGGTCGGATAGACAACCGGACCTGCCGGGCCCAAGTCGACGATCTCGGAGCGGCCGATCAGCTCCTGAAGTCCCGGCTGCCGCAGGAGAAAGGCAAGCTGCCAAGGATGCATCGGAAGCAGCGCATATTCGTCCGCCTTGCCGCCCAGTCTCTCCCTGGCCCGCGTAACTGCGTCGGCCGGAGGAGCTTGCCTCTTCTCCCCTACCCTCTCCTCGCTGACATAGCGTCGGTGGACGGCCGCATAGCCGAGCTGGAACGATGCCCCCAGCTCGGGGCTGTACCGCTCAAGCTCGTCTTCGGCGAAGCCCTCCGAGCTTTTCGGGTAGGGGTGGAACGGGTGGCCGAAGAGGAGCGACTGCTCCGACCGGATAAAATCGAGGGGCACATCCGCCGAGCCTTCCCGCTGTCGTGCCCGATCCATGTAGCGGCTCATGTTCCGCAAGCTGCTCTCGGTACGTTCCCTGACCGCGGCAAGATTGGCCGCCCGACGCTCCAGTAGAACGGTCCGGCTTGTTTCCTCCAGCAGCAGCGCGATCAGCCTCTCGCAGCTTAACACGCGGCGCAAGCCGTCCTGCCGTATCTCCTCGAATGCAGCTCCATAATTGTGCTGCCCGATTCGGGAGGCGTATACGAGCGTCCCTTCAATCGTTGTTGCCTCGCCGTCCGTATCCAGAGAAACCTCGAACGTATCTCCCGGCTCCGACGGCCCCATCTTTTCCCGCTTTTTCGCCCTGGGGTCGGCGATTCCGTTCTCTCGGAAATAGCAATTCAGCAGCCCCCTCACGGTCGCGCGCTGCGCCAGATCGCCCGCGCTTACAGAGGCTCTCTGTTCCGCCAGAAGCCCCTTCCCCGACGGCTTTCTCTGTTCCGTATGCGGCCCCTTCTCCGACAGCTTCTTTTGTTCCGTCTGCAGCATAGTCCCCCCCGTCTCCTCTCCGGCTCACTCCGCCGCGCAAGCCGCGTGTACGGCCTCGCCGAAAATGCGGGCGATCTCGTCGATGTCCGTCTCCGTTACGATCAGCGGAGGCAGAAAACGCATAACGGCGGAATGGCGGCCGCCAACCTCCAGAATAAGTCCCCGCCGCAAGCATTCCCGCTGAATGCGGCTGGCCAGCTGCGGATTCGCAGGGCTGTGCCCCAGCCGATCCGCTTCTTTCCCGGCATCCACGATCTCTACGCCGAGCATCAGGCCCCGGCCGCGCACGTCGCCGATCTGGGCAACGCGGCTTTGCAGCTCCTCCATCCGTTCTCGCAGCCGAGCGCCCATTCGCTCCGCATGCCCCGGAAGATCGTTCGCCTTCATGTATCTCAGCGTCGCCAGCCCCGCCGCCATGGCCAACTGGTTGCCGCGGAACGTCCCGATATGCGCCGCCGGCTTCCAGACGTCGAACTTGCTGCGATAGACGACGACCGACAGCGGCAGGCTTCCGCCGATCGCCTTGGACAGAATCAGCACGTCCGGGATGATTCCGGCATGCTCGAAAGCGAACATTTTGCCGGTGCGGCCGAAGCCGGTCTGCACTTCGTCGATGAGCAGCGGAATGTCCCGTTCCTGCGTAATCCGCCGCATCTCGCGAATCCACTCCGCCGGCGCGGGGATCGATCCTCCCTCACCCTGCACCGCTTCGAAAATCATTCCGCAGGGCGGCACGATGCCGCTCTCGGGATCTCTCAACAGCTGCTCGACGTATCGGCTGGAAATCCGGTGCGTCTCCTCTCCGCCGACACCGAACGGACAGCGGTAGGAATACGGGTACGGAAGAAAATGAACGTCGGGAATAAGTCCCTGCACGTTCTCCTTCTGTCCGAGCGTTCCGCTCAAACTCATCGCCGCGTGCGTAGAGCCGTGGTACCCTCCTTGAAAAGAGAGGATGCTCCGCCTTCCGGTCGCCGTCTTGACGAGCTTGATCGCCGCCTCGACGGCATCCCCTCCCGTCGGTCCGCAAAACTGAATGCGCGCATCCTTGGCCAACTCCTCCGGCAGGCTCGCGAACAGTTCGTCCACGAAGGCCTCCTTGACCGGGGTCGTCAAGTCCAGCGTATGCATCGGACGCTTCTGGTCCAGCATCTCCCGGACCGCTTCCAGGACGACGGGATGGTTGTGGCCGAGCGCCAGCGTCCCGGCTCCGGCAAGACAGTCGTAATACGTCCTGCCGTCCATGTCTTTAACGTAAACTCCCTCCGCTTCCTGAATGGCGATCGGAATTCTCCTGGGGTAAGATCTGGCGTTGGATTCCCGTGCGGCCTGGCTTTCGAGATAGCGATCGTTCCTCGACTTCTGTACGGTTCCTTTCACGTTCTCCCATCCTCCTCAGGCATGTTCGCGATTATCCGGGGCTTCCCCGTTGCTCTCCGGAAATCGCCCTTTAACTTTAATAATGATAATCATTATCAATATGCCTGAATATAGATTAGCAACGCGGACGGGTTCCGTAAATTCTCCGATCGGATAATATGGACTATTCATTTGGAGTAAGCTCTGTTTCCGTCAACGTTCCCCCTTGCATCAATCGATTTAGCAAATAAATAAAATCGGCCCCGGACGACTCGACCCTCAACGCCCTCTTCATGTTCTGAATATGCTTCTTGACCGTGTTGACGCTGACGAACAGCTCGCTTGAAATCCTCTTGATCGAATAGTGCGCGCACAGCATGTCCGCAATCTGCCTCTGCCGGCCGCTAAGCGCGCTCATCGGGTCGCCCTGATTTCGCAGCAATCCTCCCGCCTCTCCCGGCGGCGCTTCCCCACTTTCCGCCCCGTCCAGCTCCCAGGTGATTCTGACGTACTCGTTGATGTTGAGACGCATCGTCTGTTCCACCACCATGCGGTGCAGTTCGATTAGCTTCCCCAGATTCGAGCCGTCTCGCGGAGCGGAATCGATGATCAACCTTACTTTGGCTTCTCCCATGCTCTCCCCCTCGCATCCGTCGGTTCGTACCAAAAAAGGAGGCGTCGTCGTTATCCGTTGTCGCCCCCTTCCTGTCGTCTTCGTATTCAATTATGTCGCCGGTCTAAGCAATGCCTCGGCGACTTCGTCCAGAACCCGGCCAATGGCGATCGGCCCGTAGTAGCCGACCCACAGCGTCGTATTCGCGGTGTACACCCGATTCCCTCGCACTGCCTCCAGCTCTCGCCAGATCGGCGTGCTTCGAAATTCTTCCGCCAACTGCAGATTGGAGTCGTCCTCAAGCACGAACAGATGGTCCGCGTGCAAATTCGGCAGCGTCTCCAGCGAGATCGGGAGGCTCGTATTCCCCGCTCCGACGGTCATTCCCGGCGCGGCCAAGCCCAAGTCTCGATACAGCAGCTCCGCCGTGCGGTGCGCCGTCGTGTGCAAGCGAATGATTCGGTCGCGCGGACGCACCAGGGCAACCGTCTTGCCTGCCAGATGGCTGGCCAGCGCCGCTTGCAGCTTCTCGAGCTTTTTCCGGTACCGGTCGATCAGCCGTCTCGCCTCTCTCGTCTTGCCGACGATTCTGCCGATCTTCAGCAGCGTGAAGCGCCAATCCTCGTTCCGATCGAACATGAGCGTCGGCGCGATCATGGACAGCCTGTCGTACAGCTCCTCCTGAAACCTCGTGCAGACGATCAAGTCCGGCTTGGATGCGATAATCGCTTCGAGATCGGGCATCTCCTTCGTGCCGAGCACTTTAACGTCGCTCAGCCGATCCGCCAGATAGGCGGGAAAAGCGGAGTTATCGCTCGTGCCGATGACGCTGCCGACGGGAACCTCGCCAAGCGCCGCCAGATGATCGATATATTGATAGTCGAGAACGGCGATTCTTATCGGCTTGCGGGTCAGAACCAATTCTCCTCTTAAGTGCGGAATCACCCGATGCTTGCCTAAGCTGCTTCCAAAATTACTATAGCCCTGCGGCTCCGGAGCGGCAATGGCGTTTCGCGACGGCCGGGATGGGAAATGGCGACGCTCACCCGTATCAGAACGGTCCTGCTCTCTGTACAGACCGGGAGATACGCCCGCGTGCTTCTTGAACATACGGCTGAAGTGGTAGCCGTCCTCGTAGCCTACCGCCTCCGCGATCTGCTTAAGCGGGACGTCCGTCTGTCGGAGCAGCGCCTTCGCTTTATCCATTCGAAGCTGAATCAAGTATTCGATCGGTCCGATCAGCAGCTTGGCCTTGAACAGCCGCTGCAGCTGCCTGCCCGTACAGTTCAGCGTCGAAGCGAGAGACTCCAGTGTCAACGGCTCGGCGTAGTGGGCGCCGATATGCCGAACGGCCAGGTTTACGAGATCCGCCGTCTCCGCCGCCCTTCCCGCTTCCAACAGCTCCCCAAGTACCTCGTATACGAATTGATGAAACAGCGCTTTGGCGTGAAACTGCTCCAGCGTCCCCGCTCGCTGCCATTGCCTGTGCATCTGCTCGACTTTCTGGCGCAGCGGTATCGGGGTGCGCGGCATAAATCCATACTGCTCCTTGAACGGATCTCCGGGCCAGCGCAGTGGGGACGGTTGACCGCTGCACGGATCGGCTCCGATCGCCTGATATCCGATCAGATAGTATTCGAAGATTTGCGAGGCCTGCGCGATATGAAGAATGGAGTCCCGGCCGGCATGACAGACGAAATCTCTGTCCGCTTCAAACTCCGTGTCGCCGATCCTTACCTTCGCCCTGCCGCAAGAAACGTATAGAAACGCCCCTGCGGGCAACCGATACCCGCTCACTTTTCCCCTCGGACGCACGACAAACTTCCCGACGCTATTCAACTGGAGAGCCGCATAATTCCACGCCATTACATGACTGTGCAAATTCATTTTCGTACCTCCCGCAGACGGTTGTTTCGCTAATACGATTTCGTGATCAGTTTATCATATTGAGAACGATTATCAATACTGTTTATGTCTTGTCTTAATAGTTGGCGTTTCCCCCGTTTGAATTCCCGATTCCCGCTCTTCTCTTTTTTCTCCAGCCCCTCCCCTCTTATTTTTTTCCATATTTTTACTGACTGTGTCCGTCCGTATATCTCATTTTCAGCCTACCTGAGTCATCTGCAGATCCCCCTAGCTGCCGCACTTTACCCGCTTTGAACCATTTCAAGTCTGTCCTGCTCCCCGTTCATGCTTATCGCCGCTCTACGGAATCTATTGTCGTGTTAGTTCCTGTAGCAAGTCTACAATTTCCGCCCATTCATACCTATAAAACCGCCTCACGGGATCCTAGCCTTATTCGTGCCTATAGCCGCTCTACGGAATCTTCGCGCCATTCTTGCCTATAGCCGCTCTACGGAATCTTCGCTTCATTCGTGCCTATAGCCGCTCTACGAATCTTCGCGCCATTCTTGCCTATAACCGCTCTACGAATCTTCATGCCATTCATGCCTATAACCCCTCTACGGAATCTTCGCGCCATTCTTGCCTATAGCCGCTCTACGGAATCTTCGCTTCATTCGTGCCTATCGCCACTCCACGAAATCTATGCTGCTTTGGTGCCTGCAGCCAGCCTACGATAACCTCCATCACCCCTCCGATCATGTGGTCGACCGCCCGCCGTCATGCAGCGAAGCAACCCCGCACCCCCATCTGCCATTCACTCAGGTAAGCCGATTTTGAGATACAAAGGCGTTCATACGGACAGGAAAAATCGTGAAAATTCCTATTTATTCGCAAATTTGAGTTGAAATGAGAACTAATGTTTGGTATGATGTGAATAAGAACAAATGTTCGATTTTGTGGCGGAGGAGAGATTCGATGGCGTCCATTCGCAAGTTTATGGCATTGTTTCCGGACGAGCAGTCCTGTCGGGACTATTTATTCGCCGCTCGTTGGCCGCGCGGTTTTATTTGTACCAAGTGCGGAGAAATGCGGTACTGCTTGATCAAAACGCGGAATGTGTACGAATGCGCCAACTGCAAGACGCAAACCTCCATTACGTCCAATACGCTGATGCACCGCACGAAGCTGCCCCTGCGCTACTGGATGGTCACCCTCTATTGGGTCGCTTCGGGTCAGCGCTGTTCTGCGCGCAAGCTTGCCCAGACGCTGCAAATCCAACAGCGCACGGCCGAAAGATTGCTGCGCAAGGTTCGGCTTGCCATGCACAAGTCGGAGGGTCCGCCGATGCTCGATTTCTGGGTACGCGAGAAACGCTCGGCCCAGCAGCCGATCGTAAGGCGAGCCATGCTGATGATGTACAAGAAGGCCCGCTCCTTCATTCGCAAGTACTACGGCAAACGCGTGTCCAACTGGAACCGGCTTTACTATTATTACGAGTATCGTTTCCGCAACAACAACGGCCACAATCCGATAGAAGCACTCAGTAAGCTGATCCTCGGTACTTGCACGACGATCTACACGTTGAACGAGTACGGGATGCTGCGCGAGCGAAAAAGCGCCTCCTGACCAAGCACGCAGTATGCATACATCAAAAAAGACGCTCCTGCAAACAAGCAGCAGAAGCGACTCTTCCGACCCGGCCGAAAACCGAAGTCGGACGGATAAGAGCTATACGATTAAAATTTCCGCCGGATTGCCGCACCACTCGCAATGCTGGGGCGGAGTCCAGGCCGAGAACGCCGTCGTCTGCAAATTCACCAGATCCGGCGCGTCCTCGTATTCGTCCACGAATTTATCGATCGCCAATTCCACGTGCTCGCGGCATACGCAATACATTCCGTTAATCCCTTCCAGTCCGCAACATCTGCTTCGTATTCCCGTCGGCGCTATTCTTGCTCATTCGCTTTCTCCGCAAGCTTCACGTCCAGCGTCTGCTTCTTGCCATCCCGATAATAGGTTACTTTCATCGATTCCCCGATTTTCTTCGAGTTATACAAGTATTTGCGAAGATCCAGCGTGCTTCCGATCGCCGTGCCGTCCAGCGCCACGATAATATCGTTAAACTTCAGCCCCGCATCAAGCGACGGACCTACGGATTCCAGTACGATCACGCCCTTGCTCACTCCGTCCGGGACGACCGGTTCGGCAGGCTCGAACGCCTCTCCGTCCGATTCATCGGCATCCTCCGGCCACTCTTCCTCTTCCGGATCGTCCAATCCTCTCATCTCCAGGCCGTCCAAATACAGGCCCAGATTCATCGTGTATACGCCCATGTAAGGTCGCGACACTCTGCCTTTATCCATCAGAGCGTTCAGCACGGGAAGAGCCTGATCGATCGGAATCGCGAAGCCGATGCCTTCGACTCCTCTGTCGGCCACTTTCATGCTGTTGATTCCGACCAGCCTGCCGTTCAAGTCGACCAAAGCTCCGCCGCTGTTGCCTTGATTAATCGCGGCGTCCGTCTGGATAACTTCCTGCTCCCAATCATAATTGCCGTCCTGGTTGATCGATACCGGAATGATCCGTTTCGTCGAAGAGACGATTCCCTGCGTGAGAGAATCCCCGAAGCCGAGCGGATTGCCGATCGCGATGACCATCTCCCCGACCCGAAGCTTATCCGAATGACCCAACTCCACGACCGTATCGATCCCGTCCGCGCTCACTTCCAGCACCGCCAGATCGGTAATGATGTCCTTCCCGACGATCTTGGCTTTTTTCCGGTCTCCGTTAACCATTAAGGCTTGAATTTCGCCCGCGTCCTGAATGACGTGCGCATTCGTAATGATGTAGGCTTTGTCGTTCTTCTTCTGGAAAATAACGCCCGAGCCCATGCTCGTATTGTACGGCAGCTCGCCTTCTTCGAAATCCCCGGCCTCCTGAAGCTCCAGCGCCTGGGTCGTCAAGTTAATGATGCTGACGACGGCCGGCCTCACTTTCTCGGAAGCGGAAATAATCCTCTCCGACGTCTCGACGTACGACTGCCCATCCACGATCGCCGGCCTAGCTTCCGACCCGGGGCTCCCTCTGCCGCTTCCGAATGCCAGGAACAGCGCGGCTACGAAGACGGAACTGGTCAGCGAAGAGATCAGGGCGATTCTCAGCGTCGATCCGGGACGGAATCTTCCCGGTCTCGAACCGGAGCGCAGCCAATATCGCGAGCGCCGCCTGACTCGCGTAGAATAGAAATCATCATTGAACAAACTCATGGCCATGCACCGTCCTTCTCTCGGGAAGCTGTCCGCTCCCTCTCTCCGCTGCAAACTTTCTCTTATCTATTCTAGCTAATCGCGGCCGATCTAATCATGCAAAACCCAATTTAATAGGAATGTTTCTTAAGGTTTTGACTAGAATAGTAATAGAATCCATGAGGACAAGCAAGTGATTTCCCCTCAACTTTCACATGTAAAGAAAGGAAGGATATCCAATGAAAACTGCGGAATTCGGCTGGCGTTTCCTCGATCTTGCCTCGCAAGTGTCCGAGATGAAACACGACAACTACAAGCAGCTTCTTGCTCTTAGCACGCTGATTGAGCTTCTGGTCGACAAAGGCATTCTGACGCCGGAGGAGATTCGGCAGAAAGCTTCCGAGATGGAGGCCGAGCTGAACCGGCAGCTTCTATTATAACTCTGCACTCATCCTACGATATCCCATGGCGTAGGGCGGTCGTAGTATGTATCGCAAAGCGCGAATTCATGCTTATGATAGAAAAATCCGTTGTTCTCTAATACTGTATTCACGGTCAGTTTGGCTAAATCCATCAAGTTGTGCTCCTGGCTGAGATGCGCCAGATAGACCCTCTTCAGCCTCCCGGTCAACAGACTGCACAGCGCCTCGCCGGCCGCCTCGTTGGAGAGGTGGCCCATGTCTCCGAGAATGCGCCGTTTCGTATTCCACGGATACCGGCCCATGCGGAGCATGTTGACGTCATGGTTCGATTCGAGCACCATAACGTCCGAATCCTGCAGCTGCCTCATCACCTTGTCGCTCACGTAGCCGAGATCCGTCGCCAGGCTCAGCTTCGCTCCGCCGGCCTGGAAGCAGTATCCGACCGGCTCGGCCGCATCGTGGGAGATGGCGTAGGATTCGATCCGCAAATCGGCGATCTCCATGACGCTGTCGGTCGGGAGAACTCTCCGGTTCCCTTCGGGAATGTCGCCCACCGACTTCTTCATCGCTCCCCAGGTTTTCTCATTGGCGTAGATAGGAAGCTTATGCTTGCGCGCGAAAGCCCCCAAGCCTCTGATATGGTCGGAATGCTCGTGCGTCACGAAGATCGCGTCGAGCTCCTGGCCGGAAAACTCTCTTTCTCTCATCAACTCTTCTATTTTCTTGCCGCTAAGTCCGACATCGACCAACACGCTCGCCGCATCCGAGGACACGACGGTCGCATTGCCTGTCGACCCGCTGGCTAGCACCGTGAATCGAAGTCCCATAATCGCTTTCTGTTCCTCTCCCCGGCTTGACGCCGTTTCTCCTCGGTTCGTTCGTCTACGGATTGGCCGGCGCGTCGCTTTTCTCCACCGTAACTTCGGCGCTGATCGCGTTCACATAATACACTTCTTCGCCATTTTCCAGCAAAACCCTCCAAGACGGCGTCGAAACTTGCTCTTCCAACTCATCGAAGATTTCCCCATGGTAGCCGAGCCGAACTTCCTTGATCACCGACCCCGACGGCAGATTTCTCTCGATCACCTTGGCCAGAGCCTTGGCGGCCGGAAGCACCTGCTGATCCTTGGCCCCGGCAAGCGGCTTGATCTCGATCAAGTCCTGCGTATACGCGCGTATTCTCTGCTCGCTGTAGTACAAAGTGAGGTGAGTATCGAACATCGGCCAGCCGCCCTCCATCCGGTTAAAAACGAAGTAAGAGCCCTCTCGGCTCCCGGGCTGATCGAGCGCGTACTTGTCGAGTTCCGGAATGACTCCGCCCAATACCTTAAACAGCTCTTCGCCGAATACGATGCGCGTCTCCGGAGGAGATACGATCTCCTTGCGCTTGGAAATGCCTTGTTCCGATCGCTGCTTGAACGTATAGCTGATCTCGCGCATGTTCGGAGTCTCGGTCGGGATTTTGGCGTTGTCGTCCACTTGAATGTTGTTTTCCCGCATGAACTGAATCGTCTCCGGAGGAAGGGACGTCCAGTTGACCGTCGTGTTCAGCCTCTCGCGCCATTCGATCCACAGCTGATAACCCAGTACAATATTGAGCAGCAGAAAGGATACGATCAACACGCTCTTAGCCCGTCTCCAGTCCATCCCTCTCCTCCTTCCTCGCCTTGTCGCGGTTTATTTGTCCTTCGTTGCTGCGGCCGCAGTCGAATCCGCCGCGATCGCCACTTCTCCGCCGGCCAATCGAACGGCCCATACCGGGACGAGGACAACCTTATCCTCCAACATTTCCGGCCGGAAGGCCGGGAATACCGCCTCGATCCTCCCTCCGACGGACTCCTTGCTCTTCAGGATGGAGCGCAGCTCGCTGCCGGCGGGAAGCGTCCTGATCTTCTTATTCGACACTTCCTGATCGAGCAGAACCAGCGAACGGGCGTAAGAGGTGACCTGCCCCCGCTGCAGCGTCATCTGCATATAGCCGAAATTCATCACCGGACCCGATACGACGGGAACGTCCCGATAATATTGCTGAAATCGGATATTTGCGTTGTCTTTGACCGGGTCGGTCCCCTGAACCAGCGCATGCTTGGAGTTCCAGCCGCCGTGCTGGTTCACGAAGCCGACCGCGGCGATCAAGTTCTCGACGAGCTCGTCGGCGCCTTCGGTCGGAGCGACAGGGTCCGTGTAGGACAGCCAGGTGCCGCCCTGCTCGATCTTCATTGCCCGTTTGGCATCGTTGTAGAAAGTACCGCTCGGAATCGCCCGCACGCTGCTGGCGTCGAAGAACAAATTGTCCTGCATCTGTTCCGCGGTATAGCGGTCGTATGGCACATCCATGGCCAGCATTCGGGAGATCGGCTTCTCCGGAATGTATATCTCTTCACCGTAGATGACGTAGGGGTCCCAGTACTGCCCAAAACCGACATAGCCTTCGACGTCGCCCACGGTCAAATCCGCTTTCTGCGCTTCGTACACGTTGCGACCGTCCGAGCTGAAGAAGTACGTCCTTACTTCGTCCCGGAGCTTGCTCGTGTAAACCCAGATCCGGTCGATCGAATCCCGGGAGAACAGGAAATCTCCGTCGATCCTGAACACCCGCTGCAGCAATTCGAACGGAATCGCACGACCGAAACGCAGCTCGACGCCCTGATTTTCCCGGGCAATCCGATCCCAATCGACCGCATTCACCGAGTCCCGCTGCAAACTCTTGAACTCACGGCTGCGCAGCTTCTCCAGAATCAGATTGTAATACGGAACGGTGCTCGGATAGAACACCGTATGCCTGTCTTCTCCCAGATGAACAACAAGCTGTTCGGGGAAGATCAGGTCTCTGACCTCCAGCTCCGTGCCGAGAGGCTCGGTCTTCACGTAGTTCAGCTCGGTTTTCACCTTTGCCTCCATGAAGGGCTTGCTGTAAGCCAGCAGATAGCTCTGGTAAAGGCTCATGACGACGAGCAGAAACAGCAATACGGATTTGCCCTTCTCGATCATGCGCTCTCACTTCCTTCCGGCACGATCGGCAGCAACACGGTCACGACGGTACCGACGTTCATCTCGGAGTCGATCGTCATCGAGCCGCCGTGCGCGCGCACGATTTCCCGGGCAATCGACAGCCCCAGCCCCGTGCCGCCCATATTTCGCGAGCGCGCCTTGTCGACGCGGTAGAACCTTTCGAAGATCCGAGGAAGATCCTTCTTCGGAATGCCGATCCCGGTATCCTTGATTGCGATGGCCAGCTGTCCCGTTTCGTTCGTTCTGGCCGTAATATCGATCGAGCCGCCGTCCAACGTATATTTGATCGCGTTCGAGACGAGATTGTCCAACACTTGGTCGATGCCGTCTCGATCCAACAGGGCCGCCTTGTGCGTCTCCTCGACCTTCACCGATACGGTAATTGCTTTCTGACGGAGTTGAAAGGAGAACCGGTCGACGACCTCCTCAAGCATCTCGAGCAAATCGACGTGCTGGCGCAGCAGTTGGTTGCGTCGGGAATCGAACCGGGATAAATGGAGCAAATCGGTAACGAGCCGGATCATCCGCTCGGTCTCGCTGCGAATGACGCCGACGAACCGATCGGCCAGCGGCGGCTCGTCCAATGCCCCGTCGTCCAGCGCTTCCGCGTAGCTCTTGATCGTCGTCAGCGGCGTTCTTAGCTCGTGGGAGACGTTCGCGACGAACTCCCGCCGCGACTGCTCGAGCTTCTCCGCCTCCGTAACGTCCTGGAGCACCGCGATTGCTCCGGCTACCCCTCTGTCTCTCCGCCGGATCGGCGTCAGCGTCACCCGGTAGATCTGGTCTTCCGTCCCGTCGTCCGTCTCGCGGTGCAGCAGCATGGACGATTCCCTGCCCTGCAGCGTCTCCGCGATCGGTTCTTTCGCGATACCGAGCGCCTCGGACAGCGTAATCCCGTCCCGCGGCTCCCGCAGACCGAGCATCGCCCGCGCCCGGCGGTTGGTGACGATGACGCTGCCCACTTCATCGGTGGCAAGCACGCCGTCGCTCATGTTGGATAGAATGGACGCCAGCTTCTCCTTCTCTTCCTCGTTTACCGCCAGCGCATCGCTCAGCCGGTCGGTCATCTCGTTAAAGGCGACGCTGAGCTGGCCGATCTCGTCTCTCCCGAACACCGGCACCCGCTCGTTGAACCGTCCTTCCGCCACCGCGCCCGCTTGGCGGGTCAGCGCCTTGATCGGCGACGTAATCGTTCCTGCTAGCAGCACGCCCAGCACCGCCGTCAATCCGAGCGCGATCAGCGTCGCCGAGACGAAGATACGGTTGATATTTTCCATCGTCTGGTACAGGTCGTTCATCGAAGCGACGATGTAGACCGCTCCGACGATTTTATCGCCGCTGAAAATCGGCTTGGCGATGACCTTGTTGCGGACGTTGTTCTCGTCAATGATCTCTTCCTCGTTGTCCCGGACGCCCTGAAGCGCCCGGCTGACGAGCAGGGATGTATTTTTTCTTCCGATGTAAGATTGAGTGTTGTTGGAGGTGGCCAGTACTTTGCCGCCGGCGTCCAGCACTTGCACCTCGGCCCCGCTATTGGTAAAGAAGTTGCTGACCAGATCGCTCAGCGTCCCCTCCGCTCCCGCCTGCAGGCTCGCTTCGTTGTTCGAATTCGAAGAGGAGAGCATCGTCGTCAACAAATTCGCCTGATCGTTCAGATTGCTGGAGAACGAGTTGATCAGCGAAGTTTTCATCGTGCTGATGAAGTACACCCCGATCAGTTGAACCGCGATCAGAATGAGCAGCAGCACCATCATAATCAGCTTAATCTGAATGCTGCGAAACAACCGAACGCCTCTCATCCGTAATAACCGCCCGCCATCTTCGGATTACGCACCAAGTAGCCCAGCCCGCGTCGGGTCAGAATGATCTCCGGGCGGCTCGGATCGTCCTCGAGCTTCTCCCGAAGACGGCGAATCGTCACGTCCACCGTGCGCACGTCGCCGAAATATTCGAAACCCCATACCGCCTGAAGCAAATGCTCGCGCGTCATGACCTTGCCGCTGTTTTTCGCCAAGTAATGAACGAGCTCGAATTCCCGATGGGTCAGATCGAGAGGCTGATTGTTCTTATAGACCACATACATATCCGTATCGATAAACAAATTGAACAGCCGGATGCCCTGACGCTCGGCTTCCTGCTGCGCTTCTTCGTCCGACCGGGGCGTCTCCACCTTGCGCTGCCGGCGCAAGTGGGCTTTCACCCTGGCGAGCAGCTCCCGCGTTCCGAACGGCTTCGTCACGTAATCGTCGGCGCCGAGCTCCAGCCCGAGTACCTTGTCGATCTCGTTGTCCTTGGCCGTCAGCATGATGATCGGAGTGGACAGTCTCGTCCGTACTTCCCGGCACACGTCCATGCCATCCTTGATCGGTAGCATCAGGTCGAGCAGAATCAGATCCGGCTCCTCCTCGAACGCCAGCCGAACCGCCGCTTCCCCGTCGAAGGCGCAGACGACCTCGTAGCCTTCCTTCTCCAAATTAAACTTCAAAATATCCGCAATCGGCCGTTCATCGTCGACGACCAGAATTTTACCCAACATAGCCTGCACCGCCTCCCTGTTCTCGGAAGCTAATCCTATCCTTCTATCTTAACATAATGCGGGCAAGACCCCAATGGCGTATGTACATCCCCATTCCCAAACCGCTCCTCGACCTGCCAGAATGATTTTGAGGGTATTTTGAAAGAGATATAGACGGCCCGTGAAGCTGTTGGGCTTGCACGGACCGCTCTTATTTATGCTCTTAGGTCTGTCCTTCTTCAATGTACGTTTTCACGGAAGGCGGTTCGTATGCGCGAAACTTGTCCAGCAAGCCCGTTGGGCTGGAATCGGAGAGAACCATGGACGCATATTTGTCCTGAAGAAACTGCTGCTCGTTCATATGCCCGAAAAACGCCAGCAACAAATCAAAATACCGATCGATGTTCAAAATGCCGCAAGGCTTCCTGTGGAGCCCCAACTGCCCCCAAGTGAAAACCTCGAAAAACTCTTCCATCGTCCCAGGACCGCCCGGCAAAGCGATAAACCCGTCCGCCAGATCGGACATTTTCGTTTTTCTTTCGTGCATGGAATTCACGACGATAAGCTCCGTCAAGCCGCGGTGGGCGATCTCCCTGTCCTCCAGCATCTTCGGAAGCACGCCGATCGCCTTGCCTCCCGCTTCCAGCACGGCATCCGCGACCGTCCCCATAATGCCCACGCTTGCTCCTCCGTAGACAAGCGTAATTCCCTGCCGGGCCAACTCTTTACCCAGTTCGACCGCACCTTCCCTGTAGGAAGGGAGAGCCCCCATACTGGAGCCGCAAAACACCGCAATACTTTTCATTTCTATCCCTCAAATCCACATGATGTTCTCCACAAAAAGTATACAGAAGCGAATGCGGCAGTTCCACTGCGTCACTTAGTTCTCTTGTTTCTCAAACATCACTTCCATTATCAGCAAAGCCCCGAGTTTGAACCCGTGCTCGAACGATGCGGCCAAATCCATTTCGATGGTCTGGACGCGCAGGTCAATCAGGTTTTCCAACTGCTTATATTCGTCCTCGGTCAATCGCTTCCTCCACACCCCCATCTCCTCCGAGATTCTGCGCCCAATCTCCCGATAAACAATGTTCTTTGACACGATCTGCCCTACCGGACATAAGTCTCCGTTGTATAGATCCTTCAATACGCTTTTCATTCTCCGACGACCTCCCGCAACCGTTTTTTTCTCCCCCTTAAAAATTATGCGAAAAACGCATAAAAATCAATATGCAATTTCCGCATAAACTAAGATAGCTTTGGGTGATGATAAATGTTTATACGAATTAGAGCGTTACGAGAAGACAAAGACTGGACGCAGAAAGAAATCGCCAATCTGTTGAAAGTAAGCCAGACCACCTATTCACGGTATGAGACTGGGGAGTTGGATTTGCCAACCTCTGCGCTGATCAAACTAGCTGACCTCCACCAAACTAGCACCGACTATTTGTTGAACCGAACAGACCGCAAGGAGCCTTATTCGGCTAAAAAGAAGTAAATCGCCGAATACCAGTAGGGTAGCGCCGCTCCTTTTAGTCCCACGGACTGATCCTTCAGCCAACGATTGTTCAGTTTGATCAAGCCGCCATGCTCGACAGGCGCGGCGTGGTCGTCAACCTTGGGCAGCTCGAGAAAATGCAGTTCTATATCCTCAATAAACGGGATACCGCTCCGATCTTCCCTTAAATGGGCGATTACGAACAAGCTCTGTGTGATATAATAAATCTAGACGGTCTAGCTGAATAGAGGGGAGGATTGTGTATGCAATGGCAACTTCAGGACGCGAAAAATCAGTTGAGCGCGGTCGTTAAAATGGCTGGTGACGAAGGGCCGCAAATCATTAGCGTACGAGGAAAACCCGCTGCTATCGTTCTTTCTATGGATGAATACCACCGACTAACGAAACCCAAAACCCGTCTGACGGACTTCTTTAAGGATTCTCCTCTGCGCGACCTCGAGCTCGATTTGGAAAGAAACAATGACCTCGCGAGAGAGGTAGAGCTATGAAATATCTCTTAGATACAAATGTTATTTCGGAATTAATAAAAAAGAACCCTCATCAGAAAGTGCTGCATTGGATCGATGAACGCGACGAATCTGCGCTGTTCCTGAGTGTAATAACATTCGGAGAACTACAAAAAGGAATTAGTAAACTAGACGATAAGGATCGGGCTACTCGACTGCAAGCATGGATTGACAATGACCTAACCGCCCGGTTCGAAGGACGTATTCTTCCCCTCGATCTCGATGTTATGTTGGCATGGGGACAACTGCTTGGAAACTCAGAAAAGAACGGAGTCGTACTCCCTCTCATGGACAGCCTGATTGCCTCCACTGCGCTTGCTCATAATTTAACCGTTATAACGCGAAACGTAAAAGACATAGAGCGTTGTCAAGCACCCGTTTATAACCCATGGGATTAAACAAAACGCCGCGTACCTGTTAGGGTAGCGGCGCTTTATTTATGCCCCGCCGCGGAATTTGAACCGCAAACGGAGCTGCTTAAGATTTACAGGTAACTGGTCGGGTTTTTCAGCTTGCCGTTTAGATGGACTTCGAAGTGCAGATGAGTCCCGGTAGATCGCCCGGTGCTGCCCATAATGCCGATGACGTCGCCCTTCTCTACGATCTGACCCTTCTTCACGCTGATGCTCTTCAGATGGCCATATACCGTTTTGAATCCATTCTTATGATCAATGATGATGGCATTGCCCAGGCCGCCTTTCTTGTAACCGGCGAATTCGACGACGCCTTCGTCGGCGGCCATAATGTTGCTCTTGCCGATGAGGTCGATGCCGTTGTGCATCCGTCCCCATCTGGAGCCCATATAGCTCGTGATGCGCGCGCCGGCGACCGGCCAGATGAATTTGCCCGAGCCTTCGCCCCGGATCACTTTCGTTCCTTTCAGAATGATCGTCGGGATCGGCTCTTTCAACACTTTGCGATCGATCTGCTCTTCTTCGATCAACGCCCCGTTGCGCTTCAGCAAGCGGTAGGTGACCTGCTGACTGCCTTCCGTGCCTTCCTTAAGCACTTTCTGCTGGCCGAGCTTCATCGAATCGCTCTTCTGGTATTCGATCGGCGGCTCGATGACCTCGATCTCCGTCACTTCTTCCTCCGAGTTGACGTTCAGAATCGGAGGCTCCTCCTCGGACAGATCGAGCACGTCGCCGATGTTGATGAAATCGTTCTTGATCCACGTATTGTTCTTGTAGATCAGTTCTTCGGAGATTTTCAGCTTCTGCGCGATGCAGCCGATGCAATCTCCCTTCTTCACCGTATAGGTCCGAGGAATCGGTTCGCCTTCCGTCAACGTCTTGAACAACTCGTCCGGATCGGATAGCTGCGCGGGGTCGATGTCGGATTC
Source organism: Cohnella sp. (assembly GCF_041641335.1). NCBI lineage: Bacteria > Bacillati > Bacillota > Bacilli > Caryophanales > Paenibacillaceae > Cohnella > Cohnella sp. Next base: position 50,706 of record NZ_JBEPYQ010000016.1, read on the forward strand.
GACCGTCTCGACCTTCTCGACGAAGGAAACGGCGGTTACGATTCTCTTGGGCGTATCCGCTGCTTCCGCCTCGTCTTCCGTTGCCGCCGCATTCACGGACAGAGAACGAACTTCCATATCGCCCTGCTTCGCTACGAGCCTCGCGGGAACGTACTTGTTCTTCACCCGCTGCAGCAGCTTCTTGGCGGTATCTTCGTCGCGGACGACGCCGACCACTTCTCCGTCTACGACGACTTTGACGCCGACGGCGTGGGTTTGAAGCATGCTTTCGAGACGATTCAGCGTCGCCTCGTCGTCGGTCTTCTTCTTGTAAGCCCTTTCAGCCGTGTAGGTGACCTGATCGTCATTCAGCACCAACTGTGCAGGGGTGTCGGCGTGCTCCAGCTCTTCCGCCTTCGCTGCGATCAGCTGTTCGACTATGTCCGGGCTGCTGATCTCTCCCGCGACTTCGCCGTTGACTACAACCTTATAGTAGTCTACCTTGTTCGCTTCCACGTAGTTGAATCCTACGACAGCGGCCGCTATGGAGATTGCGATGCTGCTTGATGCTATAAGGATTGGCTTGCGGTATTTGCGTATAGGATGAGTCTCTCTTGCGTTAGTCTCCGTACGGGTCTTTCCGTTCCTCTGCGCGAATCGAACGAAGCGGAAGGTTTGCCGCGCTGCGGCAAGGATTTTCCGGATCCGATCCGTTCCCCTGAAATCGGCCATGATCTTCCCCTTTTCCCTTGCTTTCGGTGTTCTTCTTCCCGGTTATGGCAATTGCTCGTACCTCACTTTAGCATAGGTCTTAGGACTCTATCAACCGTTTGGACGGATTAGAATTATGAAAAATGGAAATAGCCGCCGGTTGACAACACCCGCGGCCACATAATTTGTAAGCGCTCTAAGCCCTAGAGTCAAGCCTATTCTTCCAACGCCGGCTCCCCTTGCAGCAGCCTCATCATCTGCATATACTCCTCGTCCGTCAACGACGTCCTCAGCATGTCCTGCAGCTCCTCCAGCTCCTCCGGCGTCAGCCCGTCTTGCAGCGAATTCGACAATTGTCGCAATTGCTCCGGGTTCAGCTTCGAGACGACGAGCGAGTAGAGCGACTGTCTCTGTTCGTCGGTCAGCTGCCCGATCGACGATTCGTCCCCGAACACCGGCACCGCCTCGTCCGGCGGACTCTCCTCTCCGTAGTCCGGCTCCGCTCCGGCCGGCTCCGGAGGCGGGACCGCCTCGTCCGTCGCTTCTCCTCCGTCCGCTTCGCTTCCGCCGACGGACGGCTGCGACGAAGGCGACGGGGAAGACCGACTCTCGCCTTGCGTTTGCTGAGACGCTCGAGAAGGCGATTCGGCCGCTTCCTTCTGCGGAGCTCGCTCCGCTCCCCACAGCGTTCCCCAGACGCCCGACAAAGCGAGCGGCTGCACCTCAAGCGGCAAATTCAACTGCTTGAGCACCGATTCCATATAGCTGTTCACGATATAACCTGTCGTCCATATGCATAGGAAGCTGAGCAATAGAGCCGTCGCGACCAGCCGCAGAGCCCAGCTTATCCACTTGAACATTCCCGTACCTCCTACGTCCTGCTTGAGTTTCATAGTTTTTAGTATGGGCAAACCTCCTTGCAAACATTCATAGGAATGAATGAAAGAAAGAGCGGCTCCCTGTTCGGGAACCGCCCTTCGCGTTAAGCCGCTTCCGCCGCCATCGACGACGTCATCGTCCGTTGTTTGCGGGAACGCCTGAAGTAGAGCAATTCGTACATCACCGGCACGACGACAAGGTGAGCAGAGTCGAGCTCGTCAGGCCGCCGATGACGACGACCGCCAGGCCGCATTCCTTCCTTTAGCCATCGATAAGGATACCCATATTTTTAGCCGTACCGGCGATAATTTTCATAGCGCTCTCCAGATTTGTCGTGTTCAGGTCCGGCAATTTAATTTCAGCGATTTGCCGCAGCTGCTCCTGCGTAATAGAACCTACTACCGTGCTTCCCGGTTTTGCGGCGCCTTTGTCTACTCCGGCGAACTTTTTCAGGAGAAAAGAAGCAGGTGGAGTTTTCAGCACAATTTCAAACGAACGATCTTCATACACCTTGATTTCGGCAGGGATCACTTGTCCCAGCTTGCCTTTTGTCTGTTCGTTGTATTGCGTACAAAACTGCATTAAGTTTATCCCTGTTGGCGCCAGATCCTTACCTACTCTTGCCGGATTCGCTTTTCCGGCTTCCAATTCCAGCTTTAGAATTCGTTTAACCTCTTTATTTTTGGCCATTGTTCCTCACCTTACCTTGGTTTTGAATATGGAATGTCCCACAACGTGCAGTTTAAAGGATTACGCTGCGTGAACCTCAAGAGCTAATCCAAAAAAGAAGGCTACGAAGGAGACTGGCCCAAAAGTACTTCTAGCTCACGTTGAGAACAGCTCGCTTGCGAGAAAAACAAGCATTTCATGAAAATGGCGGCAACAGGGTCGTTATCCCTGTGCCGCCATTTCGCGTTTTTGGTCTATTGCTGCTTTCTTGAGAAAACGCCGGAATCCCCGGTTGTTCTTCATATCCGTTCGGAGCGGATTGTTGACATTTGGGATAGCCCCTTCCGGGCAACGCCGGCTCAGTCTGCTTTATTCAATTCCTTCGATCCACTTGCTCACTTTGTCCTCGTTAGCCTCGACCCACTTACGGGCCGCTTCCTCTTCGCTTGTGCCGCTGAAGATGTCGACCATGACCGCTTCCATGTCGGCCGGCGTCCATTCGAACTGGTCAAGGAAGAGATACGCTTCCGGGTGATCCGCTTTTAATCCCGATCTGACCAACGTGTGAATCTGCTCGTCCCCGCCGTACACGTTCTTCGGATCTTCCAAATACTTCAGGTCCATCTCGGCGAACATCCAGTGAGGCGTCCAACCCGTAACAACGATCGGCTCTTGCTTGGCGTAAGCGTCCTGAAGCACTTTGGCCATCGCCGCGGACGAGCTCTCCAGCAGCTTCCAATCCTTCAGCCCGTACTCCTCGATTGCCTTGCTCGTCGCCGTCATAATGCCCGCGCCGGGCTCGATCCCCGTAATCGTATAGTTCAGCGATTGGGCGATGTCGCCGTTCAAATCCTCAATCGAGGAAATGTCCATGTAGGAAGGAACGGTCAGTCCAACCTTCGTGCCGTCGAGGTTGACGCCAAGATCCTCGAACTTATCCTTGTTCGGCTCGTAATAGTTCTCTCCGTGCGTGCTCGGCAGCCAAGCCGCCACCATCGCGTCGGCGCTGCCGTCCGCGATGCCGAGGTACATCGGACCCGCGTCGACTTGAAGCATATTCACCTTGTAGCCCAGCTTGCTCTCCAGCACTGCCTTCACGACGTTCGTGCTGGCGATTTCGGAGTCCCACGCGACGTAGGCCAGCGTAATCTCCTTATTTTTCGCCGGGGAACCCGACGCTCCGCCCTCGTTGCTCTCTTTGGAGCATCCCGCAAGCACGAGCGCGAAGACCAGTACGGCTGCCAACAACGGATTTACGCTTTTCTTCAAATTCATCACGATCCTTTTCGTTTAGTTTTCACCAGATTTTGCGTGATCCGATCGAGGATGATCGCAAGCACGACTACGGCCAAGCCCGCTTCGAAGCCGACTCCCGTCTTGGCCTGGGTCACGGCGCGGTACACGTCTGCCCCTACGCCCTGCGCTCCGATCATCGAAGCAATGACGACCATCGACAGCGACAGCATGATCGTCTGGTTGACCCCCGCCATAATCGTCGGTGCGGCGATCGGAAGCTGAAGCTTGAACAGCTTCTGCAACGGCGTCGAGCCGAAGGCGTCGGCCGCTTCGACCAGATCGGCGGGGACTTGGCGTATGCCCAGATTCGTCAGACGGATCGTCGGCGGAATGCCGAAGATGACCGAAGCGATGACGCCCGGAACGACGCCCAGGGAGAAGAAGGCGACCGCGGGCAGCAGATAGACGAACGCCGGCATCGTCTGCATGAAGTCCAGCACGGGCGTTACGACCTTCTGCACCTTATCGCTTCGGGCGCAGGCGATTCCCAGCGGAATCCCGATCACGATGGAGATGATCGAAGCCGTCAAGACGAGTGCCAGCGTCTCCATCGTGTTCTCCCAATAGCCCAGGTTGTAGACGAGATACAGGCCGAGCAGCGTGAAGACCGCGATTCTCGTTCGCCCGATCCAATACGCCAACCCGGTAAACAGCACGATCAGCAGCAACGGAGGAACCTCGTTAAATCCGTCCGCCAATCCGTTCACGATCGTGCCGATGAACGCCTTGATGCCCTGGAACACCGGTCCGGCGTTTCCTTCCAGCCATTTCTCGATCGCTTCGACCCACTTGCCGATCGGAATTTTCGGCAGATCGAGCGCCGATAGCCAATAAAGCATACTCACGTCGGATCACCGCCCGCTCCCGTTCGGTCGCCGCTGCCGCTCAAGGCGGAGAGTACCGCTCCGCGGATGATGATGCCCAGCAATCTGCTCCTGTCGTCGACGACGGCGACCGGAATTTTCGCGACGCTTACCGCGTCGAACAATTCGCTCAGATGCACGTCCGGTCCGACCGTCGTCACCTCTCGAATAAGAATGTCTTCCAAGCCTTTGCCCGCCTTCACCGCTTCCGCCGAAGCTTCGGCGGTCACGGCTCCGATCAGCTGACGGCCCTTATCGACTACGTACAGGTTCGAGATGCCCCGGTCGCGCATCAGCTGCAAGGCCACTCTTGGTCCGCGATCCGGCGCGATCGTCTCGGCGCGCACCATGACATGGGACGCCGTCAGCACCTTCGACAGATCGACGTCTTCGACGAAGCGCTCCACATATTCGTTCGCGGGATCGGTCAGAATCTGTTCCGGCGTGCCGACCTGCACGACCGCGCCGTCCTTCATGAGCGCGATCCGGTCACCGATGCGCAGCGCCTCGTCCAGATCGTGCGTGATGAAGATGATCGTTTTCTTCATCGATGCTTGAAGCTCCAGCAGCTCGTCCTGCATCTCCTTGCGGATGAGCGGATCGAGCGCGCTGAACGCTTCGTCCATGAGCAGAATCTCGGGATCGTTCGCCAAGCCGCGGGCCAATCCCACGCGCTGCTGCATCCCTCCGCTCAATTCGTCCGGGCGCTTCTGCTCCCAGCCTCCGAGGCCGACGAGCTCCAGTGTCTCCATCGCCTTCTTCCTCCGCTGCTCCTTGGGCACGCCCTGGATCTCCAAGCCGTATTCCGCGTTTTCCAGCACCGTGCGGTGAGGAAACAAGGCGAACTTCTGGAACACCATGCCGATCGTCTTGCGTCGTATCTCGCGAAGCTGCTCCGCGCTAAGCTGAACAATGTCTGTCCCGTTGACGAGCACCTTCCCGGACGTCGGTTCGATCAGACGGTTAAGCAAGCGAACGAGCGTCGACTTGCCGCTGCCGGACAACCCCATAATGACGAAAATTTCGCCGCGCTCGATCGTGAAGCTCACCCGATTAACCCCGACGGTGAGCTTCGTCTCTTTAGCGATTCGATCCTTGGTCCAACCTTGTTCGAGCAGCCGAATCGCCCGTTTAGGATCGCTGCCGAACACTTTCGTTAAAGCTTGAACTTCTATAATCGCCGTCACCGCTTATCCCCCTTTCCGTTGTTTCTCTCCTGTTTCTCTCGTACAGCCGCTTTTACAAGTGTAGACGTCCGGTCTCGGAGGGGTCAAAACGGATATAACATCGTATAGAACGTACAGTTTTAACTTTACACACTTATTTTACTGTATGCTCTCATTTCCTTAAACATCCTCCCGAACCGTATTCTTTACTTACGATCGACTCTTTTCTACAATAGAAGTCAGGCATCACCGACCGCTCGCGGAGAGACGGGGATAGGAGTGTAAGGCATGGCGACTTTCGAAGGACTATCGGAAGAGCAGATTAAAATCATAGAGAAATCGCGCCGAAGAGTCGTGGATTCAATCGGCAACAATATGGATTTATACGGGGTCACGACTTCGATCGGTCATCTGTACGGCATGATGTATTTCCACGACGGTGCCGTTACGCTGGACGAGATGGGCGAGGAAATGGGGCTCAGCAAGACGAGCATCAGCACGGGAATGCGCACGCTCGTCGACCTGAAGATGATCAGCAAAATCTGGGGTAAAGGCTCCAGAAAAGATCTGTACGAGGTCGAAGAAGATTGGCATCAAAATTTCGTCGATTACTTCTCTATCAAGTGGCGCAAGTCTATGGAAGTGAATATGTCGTCGTTGAACAAGTCGATGGCGGAGCTCCGGAAGATGCGCGATCAGGATCCGGACAACGAGAAGCTGGCCGAGTTGATCGAGTACGACATGACGAAAATGGCCCACGCCCTCCGGTATTACAGATGGCTGGACCGTTTCATCGACGCGCTCGAGTCGGGTGATATTTTCAATTGGGTGCCGAAGGAAGAGGAATAAACGAGCGCAGGCCATCGTTTATTTCTTCTTTTCTTCCTTTGCGGCCTTCTCAAGACGGAGGAACCGCTTCAGGTCCGCTTTGCGGATCGGGAGCGGTTCTTTCCTTAGGAGCTTCGCAATCGACAGGACAAGAAGCAACAGCACCAAGGTAAAAGGCAAAGCGGAAATCAGCGAAGCGGTCTGCAAGGCGTCAAGGCCGCCTGCATAAAGAAGAACGCTCGCAATGGCCGCCATAAGAATTCCCCACACGAACTTGGCGAACCGCGGCGGATTGCGGCTTCCCTTCGACGTCATGCTGGACATGATGAAGGTCGCGGAGTCCGCCGACGTCACTAAGAAAGTCAAAATAAGAAGGATTGACAGAACCGAAGACAAGATCGTTAGCGGCAGAAATTCGAAGGTCTTAAAAAGCGCCGAGGAAACATCCATCTGTACGGCGTCCGCTATGCCGGCATTTTTGTGGGCATCGTTCCACAGCGCCGTTCCTCCGAATGCCGCAATCCAGATACAAGCAAGGGCCGGAGGAACGGTCATGACTCCCATGATGAATTCCCGGATTGTCCTCCCCTTGGACACTCTGGCGATAAAAGCCCCGACGAACGGCGACCAGGAAATCGCCCATGCCCAATAGAAGATCGTCCAATCCCGAACCCAGGTTCCGCCCCGATAAGGCTGCAGCCGCAAGCTGTAACCGATGAAGTTGGAGATGTAGTCCCCGACCGCAAGGGTGAAAGTTTCGAGAATGAACAAGGTAGGTCCCGTTACGAATACAAAGAGAAGAAGCACGATCGCAAAAACCAGGTTCAAGTTGCTCAAATACCGAATCCCTTTATTCAATCCGGTCGTTGAGGACAGCATATAGGCGCAGAAAACGACGCCGATGATCGCCAGTTGGACCCAGAAGGAAGTGCCGGTGCCGAACACGGCATTCAATCCGCCATTCATTTGGAGAGCGCCTAATCCGATGGATGTGGCGACTCCCATCACCGTTGCAATTACCGCAAATGAATCGATTGTATTCTTCACGCCCGGCTTTTGCCCTGCGATGGGCTCCAGCGCCGTTGAGATTAGTCCGTCTTTCTGTTTTCGGTACTGCATGAAAGCGATGACGAGACCGACCAAGGCGTACACGGACCATTGACTGATTCCCCAGTGGAAAAAGGAGTAGCCCATCGCGACTCTCGCCGCTTCGACCGTCCGTCCTTCCAGGTCGGCGAACGGCGTCGAGAGGTAATGGCTCATCGGCTCCGCCACTCCCCAGAAGACGAGCCCCACGCCGAATCCGGCGGAGAACAGCATTCCGATCCAGGTGAAGAAGGGAAATTCGGGTCTCTCCTCTTCCCCGCCCAAACGAATCGCGCCGTACTTGCTCAACGCTAATCCCGCCAAGAAGAGAATAATGAGAAATACCGACAACAAATAGAACCAACCGAAATTGATCGTCGTGAAATCGAACAGCGTCCCGGCGACCCGGCCGAACGGTGCGGGCATAAGGCCCCCCAGCAGCACTAATACGATCAATATGGACGCCGACACCGAGAATACGGGATTTTTCCAAGCCTTGTTCTTCATATCCATTCCGCCCTTATGTATTTTCCTGGCTTATTGTTCCCGGATACGGGCGGAATTGATACTCCTCGCCTAAAAGCCGTTCAGCGCTTCGCGCCAAACTGAAATGAGAAGAAGGATATCGACCTTGGATTTAATTTTTGAACAGCACTACAGTCCATACAAGCAGAGATGTAGTTTCAATCGATTTAAAGCGGATTTCCCGCTCTATTTCCGCGATTCTCCCGTTTTGGAGAAATTAAAAGCGGGTTTTCCGCTCTATTCCGCGATTCTCCCGTTTTTGGAGAAATTAAAGCGGGTTTTCCGCTCTACATCTGCGTATTTTCCCCATTCGACAAAATTAGCGCGGGTTTTCCGCCCTAAATTGTTCCGTCCATTCCCCCAGCCAAAAAACCTCAAATCCCCCCTTAGCTAAGAAGGATCTGAGGTTCTTCGGCGGCTATTCCTTACCGACGCAACACCTCTGCCGAAAGGCTTCTTTCGTCGTTACTCTCCGTAAATCTTGGCGACCTGATTCGTCTGCTCGCGGTTGCGGCCGACCGAGAAAATGGCGATGGGAATGCCCGTCAGCTCGGTAATGCGCTCAATGAAACGCTGGGTCGTCTCCGGCAGATCGCTGATCTGCTTCGCTCCGGAAATGTCCTCGTTCCAGCCCGGAAGCTCCTCGTACACCGCCTCGCACTCCTCCAGCAGCTTCAGGTTGGCCGGATAGTGCTCCATCAATTCTCCGCGGAACTTGTAGGCCGTGCAGATCTTCACCGTGTCCAGACCGGTCAGTACGTCCAACGAGTTCAGGCTGAGTCCCGTGATGCCGCTGACGCGGCGGGCGTGGCGGACGACGACCGAGTCGAACCATCCGACGCGGCGGGGACGTCCCGTTACGGTGCCGTACTCGTGCCCTTTGTCGCGAATCCATTGGCCGATCTCGTTGTCCAATTCCGTCGGGAACGGACCGTCTCCGACGCGAGTCGTATACGCTTTGGCCACGCCGATGACTTCCCGGATCTTGGACGGGCCGACGCCGGAGCCGATGCACACGCCGCCTGCCGAAGGGTTCGAGCTGGTCACGTACGGATACGTTCCTTGGTCGATGTCGAGCATGACGCCTTGCGCGCCTTCGAACAGCACTTTCTTGCCGGTGTCGATCGCGTCGTTCAAGACGACCGACGTATCGGTCACGTACGGACGAAGCTTCTCGGCCAACTCCAGGTACTCGTTGATGATGCCGTCCGCATCGAGCGCTTCTCCGCTGTACATTTGGGTAATGACTTGGTTTTTGTCCGCAATAATGGCGCGGGCCTTCTCCGCGAACGCTTCCGGCACCATCAGATCGGCGATCCGAATGCCGTTGCGCGCCGCTTTATCCATATAGCAAGGACCGATGCCTTTGCGAGTCGTGCCGATCTTGTTGTCCGCCTTGCGGTCTTCCTCCAAGGCGTCAAGCACCAGGTGATACGGCATAATGACGTGGGCGCGGTCGCTGATCTTCAAATTGTCGGTGGAAAATCCGTTGTCCTGGATGTACTTAATTTCTTCCACGAGAGCGGCCGGATTGATGACCATTCCGTTCCCGATGACGCAGAGCTTGTTCTGATTGAAAATTCCGGATGGAACCATTGTTAACTTGTATTTCTTGTTATCTATGAGAATAGTATGCCCGGCGTTATTCCCGCCTTGATAACGGGCGACGACGTCGGCCTTCTCGGCCAAATAGTCGGTAATCTTGCCTTTACCCTCGTCTCCCCATTGCGTACCAACGACAACGACTGTTGACAATGCAATCCCTCCATCCGAATGCGTCTGGCGCACATCGGCATGATAATGCCGCCCGACTATCGCCAATCGCGATCAGGCAGCATGATTAGTTTATCAACTGTACCGAGGGAAGTCAACGCAAAAACGAACAATGCCGCAACCGCCCATATGAATGTTCGGAATTCAGCTTCAATAAACGGGATTATGCGCTGCCGGCATAGGCTTCGCCATGCGATCGGTCCAGACTGACGAACTTGTTGAAGTTTTTCAGGAACACGAGCTCGACCGTTCCGACCGGGCCGTTCCGCTGCTTGGCAATAATGATCTCGATGATGTTCTTCTTCTCGGATTCCTTGTCGTAGTAATCGTCCCGATACAGGAACGCGACGATGTCGGCATCCTGCTCGATCGAGCCCGATTCCCGGAGGTCGGACATCATCGGCCGTTTGTCCTGCCGCTGCTCTACGCCCCGGGACAGCTGGGACAGCGCGATGACCGGCACTTCCAGCTCACGGGCGATCTGCTTCAGCGTACGAGAAATTTCCGAAACCTCCTGCTGACGGTTCTCTCCGGCTTTGCCGCGGCCCTGGATGAGCTGCAGGTAGTCGATGAGAATCATGCCGAGGCCTTTCTCCTTCTTCAGACGCCGACACTTGGCCCGGATGTCCGACACGGTAATGCCCGGCGTGTCGTCGATATAGATCTGCGCTTCCGATAAGGAGCCGATGGCCATCGACAGCTTCTCCCAATCGTCGCCTTCCAGGTGGCCCGTTCTCATCCGTTGGGCATCGACGTTGGATTCGGCGCAGATGATCCGCTGCACGAGCTGGGCGGCGGACATCTCGAGACTGAAGATCGCCACTGTCTCCGAAGCTCGAACGGCGACATTCTGCGCGACATTCAGCGCGAAGGCCGTTTTCCCTACGGAAGGACGGGCGGCCACGATAATCAAGTCGTTCTTTTGAAATCCGGCGGTCATCCGGTCAAGATCGACGAAACCGGAAGGAATGCCGGTTACGCCTCCCCGGTTGTTATACAGAAACTCGACGCGCTCGAACACTTCCATCAACACGTCGCGAATACTGATGAACCCGGTGGACGTGCGCCGGTTGGAAAGCTCCATGATACGCGCTTCGGCGTCGTTCAGCAGCACGCCTACGTCGTCCTCGGTCGCATAGCCGTTGGAGACGATCTGCGTCGCCGTGCGGATCAGGCGGCGAAGAATCGCTTTCTCTTCGACGATCGTTGCATAGTATTCCACATTCGCCGCCGTTGGAACCGCGTTGGCGAGCTTCGTTAAATAAATAATTCCTCCGACCTCTTCCATCTGCCCCATGTCCTGAAGCCGGGAAGCTAACGTAACGAGGTCGATCGGCTGATTGTCGTCGTTCAGAGCCACCATCGCGTCGTAGATGCGCTGATGGGCCACGCTGTAGAAATCATCCGACTTCAGACGTTCCATGGCGGAGACGAGAGCTTCGGCTTCCAGCAGGATCGCGCCGAGCACGGCCTGCTCCGCTTCCATATTTTGCGGCGGGACGCGGTCGTACAGCATCGGCTGCTCCACGTTTCCGTTCATCGGATCATTCCTCCACGACTTGTACGCTTAATGTGCCCTTTACGTCAGGATACAGTTTGACCGCGACTTTCGTAACGCCCAGCACCCGAATCGGATCGTCCAGCTCGATCTTTCTCTTGTCGATCGAGATGTTCAGCTTCTCGAGCGCTTCCGAGATTTGCTTGCTCGTAATGGCTCCGAACAGACGGCCGCCTTCTCCCGCCTTCGCCTGGATGACGACGGTCATCTCGCCGAGGCGCGCGGCGAGCTCCTGCGCATCCTTCTTCTCGTTGTCTTTCTTTTTCTGGGCCGATGCCGCTTGCTGGTTCAACGTTTTCTTGGCGCCCTCGGTAGCGATCTGAACGACCCCTTTAGGCAGCAAGAAGTTGCGCGCGTAGCCTTCCGATACTTCCTTGATCTCGCCCTTCTTTCCTTGGCCCTTCACGTCTTGCAGGAAAATAACTTTCATTCGAATAACCCCTCTTCCTTTTCGAGTTCTTGTAAAGCTTGCTTCAGCTTGTTGGTCGCTTCCGCAATCGTGCCCTGCAGCTGAGCCGCGGCGTTCGTAAAATGGCCGCCGCCCCCGAGCCGTTCCATGACGATCTGAACGTTGATCTGTCCCAGAGACCTGGCACTGATGCCGACGAGCCCGTCCGGCCTTGTGCCGATGACGAACGACGCCTTGATACCCGTCATGTTGAGCAGCGTATCCGCCGCCTGCGCGATCAGCAGCTGCGGCACTTGCTTACCGGAGTCGGCCGCCGCGATCGCGATGCAATTGCGGAACGTCTCCGCATGACGGATCAGCTCCGCCTTGCGGATGTATTCGTCCAGGTCCTCCTTCAGCATCCGCTGGATCAGCGCCGAATCGGCGCCGTTGCGGCGGAGGAAGGAGGCCGCCTCGAACGTGCGCGAGCCCGTGCGAAAGGCGAAGCTCTTCGTATCGACGGTGATGCCGGCCAGCAGAGCCGTCGCCTCGCGCATGTCGAGCACGACGCGTTCGTGAATGTATTGCAGAAGCTCGGTCACCAGCTCGCACGTCGACGAAGCGTAAGGCTCCATGTAGACGAGCACAGCCTCGTCGATGAACTCCTCGCTGCGCCGGTGGTGATCGACGATGACGATCCGTTCGGTCGCCTGAAGCAATCGCGGTTCGGCGACCATCGTCGCCCGATGCGTGTCGACGACGACGGCGAGCGAACGCTTGCCGATCAGGTTAAGCGCCTGCTCCGGGGAGACGAACCGCTTCATCAGCTTCTCGTCTTCCTTCAGCATATCCATCATCCGCTGGATCGAAGGATTGACGCCTTCGAGCACGATGTAGGCCTCTCTTCCGTACAGCTGCGCCGCCTTCAGCACCCCGATCGCCGCGCCGATCGCGTCCATGTCCGGCATTTTGTGACCCATGACGATAATATTGTCGCTTTCCTTCATCAGGTCGCGAAGCGCGTGTGCGATGACCCGGGCACGCACCCTCGTCCGCTTCTCCACCGCGTTGCTCTTGCCGCCATAGAAGCTTTGGCGCTGACCGAACTTGACAACCGCCTGATCGCCGCCCCTGCCGAGCGCGATGTCCAGACTCCCCTGGACGAGATGCCCGAGCTCGATCACGTCGTCCGAACCGGACGCGAAGCCGATGCTCAGCGTCATCGGCAGCTTCTGTTCGATCGTAATTTCCCGCACGTCGTCCAACAGCTCGAACCGCGACTGCTCCAAAGCCTTCAAGGTGCCTTGCTTCGTAATGACCATATACCGATCCGACGACAGCCGGCGCAGCAGCAGACCGTACTTCAACGCCCATTCGTTGATCTCCCCGGTCACCTTGGACAGCATAAGCGCGCGCTGCTGCTCGTCCATGCCCTGGGCCACTTCTTCGAGATTGTCCATCATGACGATTCCGAGAGCGAGCTTCTCTTCCTCGTACCGCTTCTTCAGCGTAGAGCGTTCGGTAATGTCCACGACGTACAGCACCCGCTCGCTCGCCTTCAGTTGAAGCTCGAACACCCGGCCGCCGATCGTAATCTCGTGGCCCGGCTCCTTGTCCTTGCCCGACGGCTGCAGCACGGGAAAACTCGCGAACAGCGACTCGCCTACGATCGAAGCTTTGCCGATCACCGTAGACATGTAGGCGTTATGCCACTGGATCTCATGGTCCTCGTCGAAGATCGCGATCCCGATGGGAAGATGGCCGATCACGTCGTTGCCTACGCTCTTGATTCGGTAAGAGAGCGTCAGCACGTAGTCGTCCAGATCTCGCCGGAACGCCTTCTCCGCGAGAATACCGTATACGGCGACGATCCCGCCCAGCACCAGGCCCAGCAATCCGAGCAGCCACTGATACCAGGCGAGAGCGACGGTCATCATGAATATAAGCACCAGCGCCCAGACAATATGCATGCCGTGCCAGCGCTGCACGAGAAACTTGGGCATACCCGCTCCGCTCCCGTCTAATGTTTATCGGAAGACGGCCCCTGCAGGCCCGCTCATCCGACGAACGCCTTATTTCTCGAAATATTTCCGTATAGGAAACGCCGTGTCCAACAGCCCGATGATAAACGCATGAGGTATAAACAAAATCGGCAAACACAGCAGCAGAGAAATCGCCCTCGGCCATTTCTTGACGCTCGTTAAGAAGAAGACGAAACCGATCGCCTGGATCGTGAACGCGAGCTCCAGAATCGGAATGAGGTTCGATACGGCGATCCACCAATAACCGCTCGACTCTTCCGACATGGCATACATGGCAATGATCGCGATCGCGAAATACAGCACCATGCTCCTCGGCAGCTTCCAGGTCTTGGCCTGGGGCAACGCCGGAGCGTCGAACGGAACGCTGCGCAGAGAGAGTCGGGACAACCCGTGCGTGACGATCGCAACGAGGAACGACGATACGAGCAGCAGCATCGGAAGAATCGCCATGAAGTAATCGACGAACTGGGTCGCCGCATCCGCGGCCCATCCCGCTTCGAACAGATTGGCCGTCTCGAACTGCTTGAAGTTGTCCGCCAGCATAGCCGTTAATTCCGCTTTCATGTCGATATTGGACAGTGCGGAGAAGAGCGCCAACACGAGCAGCATCTGGGCCAGAACGATGACGAAGCCCGCCGTAACGGCCGATCTGGCCGAGCTTCCGCGCTTGTACAGATGCCCCATGGCGATCGCCGGGACGAGAAAGTACAGAGCCAGCGTCACCAGCATCGTTCCCATGGCCGCGCCCGACAACAGGAAGACGGCCAGCCCGATCGGAACGAGGTGCACAACGAACGATCTTAAATCCAACATCGTATATAGAACGACGAAGGGCGTCATGACAAGAAACAAAGTAATGGCATTTAAAGGCGTTACCAGGGTTAGCAACAATAATACCGCCGCCGCGCTCCAAGCGAGCGACTTCCAGCTCATCTTCAACCGATTCACCTCTTGCGGATATGTTCGGACAGCTCTGATAGATCCTTGTAGTGATCCTCGAGCTGGTGACCTTCTTGTTTAAGTTTGGCTAGCTTGTCCGCAATGGCGCTGTCCAGATCCCGGTACGGAATGCCGAGCCTCCGGCCCAGAATGTACGAGCTGGCGATCAGTCCCGCCAGACTGTCGACGACCCGGGAAGTGCTTCCATCCCAGATTGCTTTGAACAACCGGGACATTTGGTCCACGACTTCGGTTTTCAGCCATTCGATCATGCGCGTTCGAGTCGCTACGTCCAAATCTCGTTCCATCGCTATTCCTCCTATGCTCTTCGACTGTACCTAGATGCATAAGCCCGGAAAGCTGCAAATTCCATTATATCATAACTCCGGCTTCTCTCGGCAAGCAATAGACAGAGAACCCGGCCGCGGGGACCGCAGCCGGGTTCTCCATATATTCCGCTCGGCATGGCGTCTTAAGCGGTCGTCAGCTTAAACGTCTGCCCCTCCTGCGTCAGCTTCCAGCCGCGGTCCTTCAGCGCCGACACCGGCACGTAGTTCCGCTCTCCGACGGACAGCAGCTCCGTGCGGCTTCCATCCTCCCAGACGAGCCGATGGCCCCGCTCCAGGATCAGCTCTCCGACGGCCGGATCGGGTACGGCTGCCTGCCTGGAAGCCGCTCCCGACGATACCGCAGCCGTCCGTTCGGCCTTATTCCACTGCACCGAATAGCCTTGCCCTTCCAATGCGTCCAGGTCCACGTAGTTGGAGCCGCGATATTCCAGCAGCGTCAGCTTGCTCTCCCCCCAGAGGAGAGTCGGTCCCTTGGACTTTACGCGCACGAACTCGCTCTTGATCGGCTGGCCGACGCGGATATCCTTATGAAGCCCTTCCTCGTCGAGCGCGACCTGGCCGTTCACGAGCACGTACTCGATTCCCGCGGAGATCAGCTCAGGCTTGGCCACCGTCGAGCGGTCGCTGATCGTGTCGTAGTCGAACACGACGATGTCGGCGTCCATGCCTTTGGCGATGCGGCCCTTCTTCTGCAAGGCGGGAGCTTGCTTCTCCAGCCGCTGCGCCGGAAGCAGCGACATCTTGGCGATCGCGTCCGACAGCGAGATGACCTGCTGCTCGCGAACGTAGAGCCCGACCGTCCGGGCGAACGTTCCCGACGCCCGCGGATGGTTGTTGAAGCCCGGCTCCAGAATGGCGTCGCTGCCGATCATGACATACGGCGCTTTCAGCGAGTCGATGACGTCCTGCTTCGGAATCGCGTATGCGACCGCCAGCTTGCCTTCCTTCTGGTATTTGCGGAACGTCTCCTTCGTCAGCCGCTCCTCCGTCCCGGCGATCTGCAGATCCTCGTAGGAAATGCGGAAGCGCTCCTGCCACCCCTCGTCGAACCTCGCCGAATTCAGGTACGTGCCCCAATAATCGTAAGGATAGATACAAGCGGTAATGTCCAGCCCTTCCGCGATCGCGTCCTCTACCATCTGCAGCGACTGCTGCATCGAGAACGTGCCGCCGGTGCTGTTGATATGATCGATATGTACCGCGGCGCCCGAGGCGCGAGCGTAGCCGATCAGTTCATTCAGTGCGTCGATGTTCGTCCCCGGTTCTTCCATATCCGAATATCTGGCGTGAAAATAAACCGGAACGTTATACTTCTGCGCCAGCTTCATCAGCGGCAATATTTCCTTGTCGTTCACGCCGGGAACGTACTCCAGGCTGAACGAGATGCCGAGCACGCCGTCGTTCAGCGCCTTCTCGGCCTGGTCCACCAGCTTCTGCGTCTGCTCCGGCTTGGCCGTGTCGTAGCGGCTCAGCTTGAACTGGTTGCGCGCTTGCGTGTAGAAGAACGAAGCCCCGAAATGCAGCGGCGTCCTGTTGCGTTCGTAATACGGGTACCATTTCTCCGGACTGGCGGTTCCGCCGTGCATGGCGATATTCGCGGTCACGCCGTCGGCGATCTTGTTCCAGACGCCAACCGGGTTCGGATCATAAGACAGATTGTCAATAAAACCCGGGGCTACGATGAGTCCCGTCGCGTCGATGACCCGCTTGCCCTTGAGCTTGCGGTCGGTAACGAGCGCGATTTTGCCGTCCTGCACGGCGACGTTCAGTCCTTCCCGGTCCAGCCTCGTCTCGGGATTGATGACGCGGCCGCCCGCGATGACGATGTCGTACGTCTGCTCCAGCTCGGACGAGGTCGGCGCTTCGATCTCCGCCTCCGGCTCCTCCGCCGCGGCCGGCTTCGATGCGGCCGGGCCGGACGAGCCGTCCGCGGGCTTCGCCGGGTCGTTCCCGGCCGTTCCTTCGCTGCCCGCCAACGGAGAAACAGACGGCCCTGAGCCGCTTCCCCCTGTGAACAGGGAGGAAGCCGCCCATATGCCGCCTGCGATAACAAGCATGGAAAGCGCGATTAGAATCGGATAAATCGTACGATTGCGTGAATTGCCCCGACTGTTTGTCATCGTTCCTCCGCCATTGTCCAATATTTTCCTAGGCTTCCCTCTTCAGTCCTTTTTCATTCGGCGCGGCGGTCAGCAATTTCGCAGTATAGTCGATAATATCGCTGCGGCGCACGATGCCGATGAAGTGACTCATATCGTCCACCACGGGGACGAAGTTTTGCGTCTTTGCCAAAGAGATCAGATCGACCATGTTCGCGTCGATGCGAACCGGCAAATTATTCAATCTAAGCGGAACTTCGCTGAGCCGCACGCGGTGAAGCTGATCGAAGCTCAAATCCGGATTCGCCTTCAAGTACCAGAGCAAATCCCCTTCCGTAACCGTCGCCTTGTACTCGCCCTTCTCGCTGATGACGGGAACGGCCGTGTACCGGTGACGCTCCATCCGCTCCAGCGTCTGGCGCAAGGTCGCCTCTTCGCTGACGCTTACCACTTCTTGCTTGGGCAGCAAAAAAAACGCGATATTCATAAGTTCGTAAGTTCCTCCTTCGCAGCAACGAAAGACCCGCGAATTCCGGGCGCGGTATTCTCATTATACCACGGCAAGGCGATGCTCTACCATGGAACCGCGCTTTTTGTCCGTTTATAGGGGTTGCTCAAAAAGTCCGCTTTTGATCACGAAGCCTCTCGGGAAGCAGACTCGACATCGAATCTTGAATTCAGCCGGTTCTTCCGGTGCTCACGTAGCTTCCACTACGCTCCGCTCCTCACACCCGGCCTTCATTCAACCTTCTCGGTGCTGAAAACCGAACTTTTTGAGCTCGAACTTATAGCGAACGGTCAGGAGATGCACCGGATGGCGCCTCATCCTCTTTGCCGGGAACGGTGAGCCCGTCTTTCGGCGTCTCCGGGTCGAGCCATGCCGCGATCGTCGTCCGAACGGAGGCAAGATCGCCCTCGTCGACGACGAAGTACCACAGATTTTGCGATCCCATCCGCTTGCCCTCGCCCTTCAGCGTATAATTCTGGATTTCATGGCCGGTTTGCAGAAATTTCTTGGCCAGATCGTTCATCGCGGAAGGCGGCAAGTCGGTCTGGAAGTTGTCGCCTACGATGTCCAGAACTTCCGGGATTTTGTTCCATTGCTGCAGAGAAGAAGCCTTGTGAATAAGCTCTTCCAGGAATACGCGGTTCCGGTTGGCGCGAGCCATGTCCCCTCCCGCATCCTCGCGGTAGCGGACGTAGTTCAACGCTTCGACTCCCGTGTAGCTATCCTTGTTCGCCTTGACCGTGAATTTCTCGTGGCCGTAGCCTTTGTTGACGATATCTTTGCCAATCGGCAGATGAATGCCTCCGAGCGTGTCGACGACCTGCACGAAACCCTGAAAATTAATGGAAGCGTAATGGTCGATCTGCGCGTCCAGCAGCTTCTCGACGCTGTTGACGGCCATCTCCGGCCCTCCGAAGGCGTAGGCGTGCGTGATTTTATCCCTCTTGTTCTCGCCTACAATGTCGGCATACGTATCCCGCGGGATAGACACCATAAGAACGTTGCCGTCTCCGGGGCGCACGACCGTATAGATCAGCGTATCCGAGCGGCCGCGCTCCTTCGCCCTCGCGTCCACGCCCATCAGCAGCATGCTGAACGGCTTCTCCACTTCCGGCTCCTCCACGATCGGCCGGTCGGTTAACGGCTTGTAAGAATTCGCGAAGCTTGACTCCACTTTATCCGACAGAAAAATATCGTACCCGAGCGCCGACAAAGCCCCCCGGTTCGCGTAACCGATGCCCGCCAGGACGATCAGCAGCGCGGCCGAAGTGGCGACGATTTTGTGCCAACGACGCAGCTTGCGCATACAACCTCTCTCCTTCTCCTATCTGTTGTTCGGTCTATTTGATCTATCTCTCTCTGTTCAGCCAGACCCCTAATATACGATCCTCGAATAAGGATTGTTACATATGAACCTTAAACTTTCATGAAAACCATTGAATCGCTGCCACGCGAACCAACATTCACCTGAGTTTCCGGCGAGTGCCTACCCCGACTAAAGTACGGGCGCCGTACTCATCCCAAGGCCGTTTTTCGCACATCCCCTCCGCGGTATACTTCAACTCATGCGCAGTACTTTGAGGAGGATTGAACGAAGATGAAAGAAGCGGTTCTACAGCTTCGGAACGTAACGAAAACCATCGGCAGACGCACGATCGTCAGCGATCTGTCGTTCGACATTCCCGCCGGAGAGGTATTCGGGTTCCTCGGGCCCAACGGCGCGGGCAAAACGACGACGATCCGCATGATCGTCGGTCTCATCTCGATGACCAAGGGGGAAATTACCGTTAAAGGCGTGTCCGTGCGCAAGCAGTTCGAACAGGCCATGACCCATATCGGCGCGATCGTCGAAAATCCCGAAATGTACAAGTTCCTGACCGGTTACCAGAATCTCGTTCATTTCGCGCGTCGCCACTCCGGCGTCACGAAGCAGCGGATCGACGAGGTCGTGCAGCTGCTCGGCCTGCAAAACCGCATCCACGAGAAAGTGAAGCGCTACTCTCTGGGCATGCGCCAGCGCCTCGGCGTCGCTCAAGCGATTCTGCACAAGCCGTCCGTGCTCATTCTCGACGAGCCGACGAACGGTCTTGATCCTGCCGGCATTCGCGAGCTTAGGGATTACTTGCGGAAGCTGACGCAGGAGGAAGGACTCTCCGTGATCGTCTCCTCCCACTTGCTGTCGGAAATGGAGCTGATGTGCGACCGGGTGGCGATCATCCAGGGCGGCAAGCTGATCGACGTCCGCTCCCTTCAGGAAGCGAAGCATTCGATGCAGACCAAAATCATCGTGGAATCGAGCGACATCGAATCCGCCCATCGGCTGCTGTCCGGAGCGTTTAATCATCAGGGCGTCACTCTGGCCGGGGATCGGATCGAGATTACGGCCGATCGCAGCCTTATCCCGGATATCGCGAGATTGCTCGTGAAGGCGGGACTGGACGTGTACGGCATTCATGCGTCGCAGCAATCGCTTGAGGATCAGTTCTTGGAAATTACCGGAGGTGAGATGGTTGTCTAGCTTGGGGAATTTGATACGGAACGAAAATATGAAAATTTACCGCCGTCCCCGCACGTGGCTGATGGTCGGCTTCCTCGTGCTCGCGTTGGGATTGATGAGCGGATTGATGAAGTGGGATGAGAGCCGGAGCTCCGGAGGCGATTGGAAAGCCAGCTTGACGCAGCAGAACAGTCATTACCAGACCCAGCTGGCCGAAAGCAAAGACATGGACTCCGATTACAAGGAGTACCTGACGAAGGAAATCAAGATTAACGAATACTACCTGGCCAACGACATGAATCCCCATGCTCTGTCGCTCTGGGATTACGTCAACAGCTCCGCCGCGCTCGTCATGCTGATCACGATTCTGACCGTCATCGTCGCGGCCGATATGATCGCCGCCGAATTCACGTGGGGTACGATCAAGCTGCTGCTCGTAGGTCCGGCCTCCCGTTCGAAAATCATGCTGAGCAAATATATCTCGACGATGACGTTTGCCCTGCTGCTTCTCCTTCTCTCTTTCGTGCTCGCCTTCGCGGCCGGAGCCGTGCTGCAAGGTTTTGACGGGCTCAGCCTTCCGCATCTGAACGTAGGAGCGGACGGCGTCGTCCACGAGAGCTCGATGGTCGTCAATTCGCTGCAGAAATACGGCTACGCCGTCATCTCGCTGCTGATGTACGTGACCCTCGCGTTCATGATCTCCGCCGCGTTCCGCAGCTCGTCGATGGCGATTGCCTTCTCGTTGCTGTTCATGCTCGTCGGCAACACGGTCACGATGCTGCTGAGCGGCTACGAGTGGTCGAAGTATCTGCTATTCGCCAACATCGACTTGACGCAGTATTTGCCCGGCAACTCTCCGCTTCGGCCGGAGATGACGCTCGGCTTCTCGATTACGATGCTCATCGCCTACTACGTCGTCTTCCAGCTTATCGCATGGACTCTGTTCACGAAACGGGACGTGGCGGGGTAATCATCGGTTGCGTAAATCGAATAGCCCCTTCTGACAGGAAAGCCGAGCCGGATCAGTCCAGGACTGAAGCCGACTCGGCTGCTTTAATTATATTCCAAACAAGCTTCATCCACTGCTGCGCCTCATCCGACTTAAAAGCCAGATCATCTAGCAACCCGTTAATTTCGGGGTAAGACCATCCCCAACATTTTCTTGTTTCTCCTTGAAATAATGACATTGCCCCGATAGGGCACTTTTTTCGATCCCACTATCTATCAGTTTCATTCAATATCAATATCTCGATAGCGAGGAACACGGGGGTTATGGGATAACAGTATTGAACTTCGATTTCCTGTCCCACTTTTAAATCCGCGATCGTAGCAAGCTGTTTCTCTTGGTCAGAAATTCGGCGAAACACATGGGTTCCGATTTCGGACAAGTATACGTTCCCAATCTCTCTGATTCCGGCTGGGCCACGCGGTTCAAATTTCAGGATTGCGGCCATTTCCATGCCGCCTATAATGCTCTTTTCCAAATCATCCTGATCGACCTTTTCGATTTCGGTAATTTGGGTTCGATGGATATAAACCGAATCACCTTCCCACTTTTCCAGCGGTATGTCAAATGCCGAGTTGTAATAGATCTTCGGAGGTTCAGGGGTGGAGTTGGAAACAGTCGGGTTTGGATTCCTCTCTGTGTCCTTCTGTAGTAGGCGCGGCAGGAGGGACAATGGTATTACCATGCAGAATGAATATGGAGTTAATTCTTCTGGCGCAGATAAATATTCGAATGCAAGTTTGAAATAAAATCAGAGTTCGACGGTTGCCCACATCAAGTAGCACCCGTTGAATCTGTAAAGGTACCGCCTGGCGGGACGCGAAGGTCTTCATCCGCATCCGCACCAGAATAAGATACACTAACATTCAATTAGTTATTGAACTATTTTTCCGAAAATATTATGGAATTGTAGCAGCCGTTATACTGACATTTGCAAGCGATGCGGCTCCGTTGCCGAGGTAAATAAATTGCACGAACATCCACTTATACGCTGGTGCATAAAATGTCTGTTGGAACTTCTGCCAGCCCGAACCGACTGAGGGGTTCACCGCCGCGGAAAGGGAGCTTCCGGCCTCATCGTAATTGTCGCTATACAAGATCGCGGAACCGCCGTCGGATTTCGCCCACTACGTTAAAGTGTACTCGCCGCTCTCGACGGGAAACCACATGTCATCCACCATCCACGCGAAGATTCGCGGGTCGTCCTTATATTGGGCCACCGTTGCTTTGGTTTGATCGATCTGATCGGGGTGTCCTGCGCCAAGTGGAGGAATTCTGAGGTTGTACATGATTTTCAACCTGTCTCGTCCAACGCTTTCCATGTATTGGCCAATCTTTCCATGTAATAATAGGAGAACACAACCGTTGTTCCCGCATCCTTCGCCATTTGGAACCGGGACGGAGAATCTACGCCATAAGCGATGACGGGGTTGAACTTTTCGTCTTGCTCACCGGGGGAAATGCCAAAGTTGATATCCCCGTCACTGTCCATGGTCTGGAAATACATAGCTTTGCGTATCGGCAAAGTAATAGAACGTGCGGCCGAGATCGGGGTTCGTAAAATTGATGTGATTCACATTGTTCTGAATCTCCTTGCCCAACCGATCCTTCAGGAAAAGATCGTCCATTTCGAGGTATTTGGAGAGATCGCGTCCGACCGTTCCGTTAAAAGCAAGCTGCTGAGACACGTGGTTCAGATTGGCGAGCGTATTGACAAGGGAAATTTGCACCTGCTTTAAGTTGCTGTGCACCCCGTTCTGAATTTTGTTTTCCAGAATCGACGTAATCGAGAAGTACGATATACCGCCGCTCAGCACGAGTGGAATGATCGTACTTAGCAGCAGTACGATGGCAACCCTGTTTTTCAGCGAATGTAACGAAAAGTTTCCCATTTCTTGGAAACGACAACCGCCATTCCATCGCCTCAACCACCTTGCTCCGTTTTTTTCCAGCCATTACAACACGAGAGTTAGATGGGTTGGCGATCAACTCTGCGATGATAGGGGCTTTTGGAAAAAAATACAGTCCGTGGTTATACGCTAAAGCGGAATACCCTCCTTATTTGTGGGACATAGACTGGTTTTGGAAAAATAGAGCGGATCCTCCGCTTTAAATTCGGTAAAAGCTAATTTTTTGAAAAATAAAGCAGACTATCCGCTTTAACAGCACTGAATTGGCCCTGCAGCTGAAAATAAGTCGGATTATCCGCTTTATTATCAAATGTGGAAGCAGGAGATCCTAATCGCCCTGCATGGCTTATAAAAAAAGAGCGGGCTATCTTTTTCGACTGCCTCATACGATCCTGAAATCACCTCTTAACGGGTTTACCGTTCCCATTTCAGGATCGTATAGCATCGGAAGGAGATAGATGCCCTTTACCCTGCATCCATCGATAATCGTTCGGTACGACTCTCTTACTTATGAAAAGCCCCCTGCTCATGCTTGCCGCTATTTGATTCCCGAATGGATGAAGCCGTTCATGAACTGCCGCTGGAAGAACAGGAATCCCAGCATCAGCGGAGCCACGACGATAAGCGTCGCCGCGCTGACCTCGGTCCACTGCGCCCCGGTCTCGAACGATTGCGCGAAGATGGCCAGACCGACCGTAAGCGGACGGTTCTCGACGGAGTTCGTCACGATGAGCGGCCAGAGGAAGTTGTTCCAATGGTAG
Source organism: Cohnella sp. (assembly GCF_041641335.1). NCBI lineage: Bacteria > Bacillati > Bacillota > Bacilli > Caryophanales > Paenibacillaceae > Cohnella > Cohnella sp. The sequence goes on from NZ_JBEPYQ010000016.1 coordinate 74,539, forward strand.
CTGACCGAGACGAGGCCGAAGGCGATATAGGCCGGCCGCGCCAGCGGAAAGTAGATTTTCCACAATATCCGCCACCTGGAATACCCCTCCACGCGCGCCGCTTCGTCAAGCTCCGGCGGAATCGTCATGAACATCTGCCGCAGCAGGAAAATGCCGAAGGCCGAGGCGAAATAAGGAATCATGATGCCGAGCTTCGTGTCCAGCAGGGATAATTCGCTGAGTACGTTGTAGTTGGGGAATACGAGCACGTCCGCGGGAATCATGATCTGCGCCAGGAACAGCAGAAACACGACGTTCTTCCAGGCAAAGTCAACCCGAGCGAACGCGAAAGCGGCCATCGTGACGGTCAAAATCTGAACCGCCAAGATGCCAACAACGATGACGACCGTATTGACGAAATATTGGGCGAAGGGCGCCCCCGACCAGACCGTCGCGAAGTTGTCCAACGTAAAGTTGAATGAAAACGAGGCGGACAGCGCCTCCTGCTTCGGACGGAACGCCGTAACCAGCATCCAGACGAACGGCACGAACCAGACCGCCCCCAAGGCGATTAACAGCCAGAAGCCGATATTCCAATTGCGCAATTTCATTCTATCGCCTGTCTTCCCCTCAATGATAATGGATCTTCTTGTCCAGACCGAAAAAGTTGAGCGCGGCGAACAGCAGCAGCACAACGATCATCACAAGAGTGAGCGCCGACGCCATCCCCTGATCCCAGAAACTGAACGCCGTCTCGTAAATGTAGTAGAGCAGCAAGCTGCTGGCGTTGTTCGGGCCGCCCTTCGTCATGACGAACAGATGGTCGACGAGCTTGAACGCGTTCGTTAAAGCGATGATCGATACGAACAGCGTCGTCGGCATAAGCAGCGGAAACGTGATCTTACGGAATATGGTCCAACTGCTCACTCCGTCCATCTGCGCGGATTCGTACAGATCCGGAGGAATGTTCTGCATGCCGGCCAAATAGAAAATCATCAGATAACCGGCTTCCTTCCAGATCATCATGAAGATCATCGCCCACATGACGTAGTCGGGAGAGCCGAGCCAGTTGATCTCCCCGACGTTCAAGCCCTGCATCGCCCTGTCGAGCAATCCGTACTTCGGCGTGTAGATGAACAGCCAGATGTTGGCGACGGCGATCATCGGAATGAGCGTCGGATAGAAAAAGGCCGTGCGCATGAAGCTCGTCCCGCGAATCGCTTTATTGGCGAATATCGCCATGAGCAGCGCCAGCGCGATGGAGGTCGGAACGACGCCCAGCGCGAACAGCGCGTTATTGACCATCACCTTCGCGAACACCTCGTCCCCCAGCATGCGAACGTAGTTGTCCACTCCCGCGAACATGGGGACGGGCGTCGCCAGATCGGCCTCATAGAGGCTGAGGCGGATCGTCTTGGCGATCGGATAGAACGTAAACAGAAACAGGAAAACAAGCGACGGCAGCAGCAGCAACCAGGCAAACGCGTTCGTTTTCCATCGCATCGTCAATCTTCCCAAAGGTAAACCTCCCAAGCCTTGTATTCGATCGCTGCCGAGCGACGGAAGTCCCGCCGCGGCGCCGCGGCGAATCCCGCGACGGCGGCGGGACTTCCGTCCCGTACGCTCGACCTACTTGTTGAACGGAGCAAGCGCCTTGTCCGCTTCTTCCTGCGCTTTCTTAAGCGCCTCGGCCGGTTGAATCGTTCCGGTCATAACCGCTTGCAGTTGGTCGCTGAGCGCCTTCGACACTTTGCCGTTGTTGTGCGTGGACAGCTCGGCCGCCGCGTATTCCAGTTGGTCGCGCGCCACCAGCGCCGGCGGGAAGTCTGCCGCGTAGGCTTTCATCCGCTCGGTCTCGTACGCGGATTTCTTGACGGCGACGTAGCCGGTGTCGATGCTCCATTGCGCCGCGCGCTCCGTCTCGGTCATGAACTTGATGAACTCCCAGGCCGCTTCCTGCTTCTTCTCGTCGATCCCTTTGAAGATATAGAAGTTGCCTCCGCCGGTCGGGCTGCCGTAGCTCTTGCTCTTCGGCAGGAAGCTGACGCCGAAATCGAACTTGGCGTTGTTCCTGACGTTCGACAAGTTGCCGGTCGTATGATACATCATCGCCGTCTTGCCTTCGAGGAAGTCGGAAGGCACCGTTCCCCAATCGGTTACTCCCTCCGGGACGACCTTGTCCTTCATCGCGAGGTCCGCCCAGAATTGCAGCGCTTCGACGTTCTCAGGCGTATCGAACATGACCTTCTTGCCGTCCGGGCTCATCAGATTGTCGCCGTTCTGCAAGGCGAACGTCTGGAACATCCAGTAGGCGAAGCCGGACACCGGAATTTCAAGACCCCACGTGCCGTCCTTCTTCAGCTTTTTGGCGTAGTCGCGCATTTCTTCCCAAGTCTGCGGCGCTTTCTCCGGGTCGAGTCCGGCCGCCTTGAACAATTCCTTGTTGTAATACAGCACGATCGTGCTCCGTTGGAACGGAATACTGTACGTGTGGCCTTCGGTTTGCGAGTTTGCCATGAATGCCGGATAGAAGTCCGACAAGTAATCTCCGCTTTCCTTGGCGATAAAATCGTCCAGGGGAAGGATCGCGTCCATGTCAAGAAGGCTGTACAGCTCCGTTGACAGCAGCACGGCGACGTCGGGCGGATTTTTGCTCTGAACGCCGGCTTGCGCCTTGACCGTCGTGTCCGCGTAGCTGCCCGTATAGACCGGCTTGACGGTAATGTGCGGGTGAAGCTGCGTAAATTCCTTGGCCATGCCCTCGATCGTTGCCGTAAGCGGTCCGCCTACCGCGATCGGATAATAGAAAGTAAGTTCGACGTTTTCCTTCGGTTCTTCGCTCGGAGACGCCTGTACCGGTTCGCTGGACGGACTTGCTTGCTCGGATGGGCTCGCAGGAACGGAGGGCGAAGACTCGTTCGCCGAATTGCCGCAAGCGGCCAACGTCATGAACGCTGTAGTGAACGCGATTCCCTGAATCAATTTCTTTGCCGACATTGTACATTCTCTCCTTTGACGTTTTCGTCATTTTTACTTTAATCGTCACTTATTTCCGGTAAAGCAGAAGTTTGTCAACCCAATGTTAAATTGATGCTTCTTCTTTGCTTGCGCGGATCAGCTCGGCCAGCCGTTCGAGCGTTCCCCATACGTAATCCGCCCGAACCGTCGACTGCTGGGCGTCCGTTGCGGTCGCGACGCCGGTCAGCACGAGAGCCGTCCGCATGCCGTTCGCCTCGCCGAACCGGATGTCCGTCTCCAGACGATCTCCGATCATCAGGCAGCGTTCCGCGGGCAGCCCGCTCCATTCCAGCACTTTGGCCGCGAAATAGGACGAGGGCTTGCCGATGACCGCCGAAGGCGCGACGCCGCTCGCGGCTTCGATCGCCTTGACCATCGCCCAGGTGTCCGGAATGACATCTCCGGGAACCGGGCAGTTCGGATCGGGATTGGCCGCGATCAGCTCGGCGCCTCCGCGGACCGCTTTCATCGCGCGGTGAAGCTTGCCGTAATCGAAGCTCATGTCCATTCCGACGAGCACGTGCGTGGCCTTCTCCGGACGATTCGTCATGCGTACTCCGTACTCCGCCAGCTCCGACGAGAACGCCGGATCCCCCACGACCAGGACGATCGGCTTCGGCTCCAACTCGTGCATGTAAACGGCGGCCGCGTAAGCGGCGGTCACGATTTCGTCCAGCCGCGCATCCAGCCCGAGCCGGTTCAGACGTTCTTGGCATTCTCTTCTCGTGCGGATCGTCGTGTTGGTCAGAAACCGCACCTGCTTGCCCGCTTCCCGCAATGAAGCGATCGTGTCCTTGACGCCGGGAAGCAAAGTCTCGCCGAGAAAAACCGTGCCGTCCAAGTCGAAAAAATACCCTTCATAGTTGATTGCGTCCGGCAACTTGCTCGCAGCTCCCCTTTCGAGAAAACGCAAAAACCCCTTATTCTTCGGACGGCATGACGACAGCTCCAATGAAACGGATAGCCGTCATGCGTCCGGTGAATAAAGGGTTTTCTCCTCGTCTCGTACCCTTGTTATTCGGTTGTTCGACTTCAGGTACAGTGTAGCAAGCGAATGTTATCCGTTCATTAGAGAAGTGTAAACCCGCTGTAAGATCTTCCTAGAGCGGGGTTGCATACACGCCCTAGTCCAGCAGTCCCGCCTTCAGCAGGAATCGCTTCAGCATAACGGCCGCCTCGGCGCGCGTAGCTTGACCGTCCGCTTGCAGCAGACCCGCCGGCGTTCCGTTCATGAGACCGGCCTTAACGGCGGCGGCGACATCGCCGCGCGCCCAGCCGAGCTTGGCTGCATCGCCGAACGATTGCAGAACTCCCGCCTGCTCCGCAGCCGGCACTTGAACGTCGATGCCCGCGTAAGCCAGCGCGCGAATCAGCATCGCCGCCTGCTCTCCCCTCGAGATCGGCTGGCCGGGACGGAACGTTCCGTCGCTTCGTCCGGTTACAAGACCGGCGGCGACTGCGGCGCTGACATCTTCCGCGTACCATGCGCCGGAAGGAACGTCGCCGAATTCCGAATTCGCCTTATCCGCGACAAGCCCAAGCGATCTTACGAGCAGCGCGGCGAATTCCGCGCGGGTGATGCTGCGATTGGCGTCGAACCGATCGCCGCTTACGCCGTTGATCACAAACCTGCCCGCCAGCAGCTCGATATCGGATCGAGCCCAGTGTCCGGCCAGATCGCCGAACCTGCGATCCTGCTCGACGATCGCGTAGATGCCGGTCTCGCCTTGCCTGAATTGGGCCATCGAGCGGCCGTTCCTGTCGGCAAGCGCGGACGGCGCGAAGCCGATTCTCTGTGCTTGAAGGTTCAGCCTGACGCCGGATGCGCGCTTCGCGTCGACGGTCTTGCCCGCGGCGACGGACGCAGACCCGAACGGCGCACGGATTGCTTTGCCGCTTGCATCAAGCGCCTCGACCTGGAATTCCAAGACGTCGGATGCCAGCTTGCCTCCCGCCTTGGCGATCGCGGAGACAGCCGCTTCCAGCTCTGCGCCGCTCAGCTTACGGATCGTGAAGCGGAGCTTGACGCTGCCGGGTTCGACGCCGAGCCGGGAGGCCAGCTCTTCGATTCGCAGCGTCGACAGCGGGAGCCGGTATTCTCCGTTGCCGACGGAGACGATCAACGTCTTGCCGCTCGCCGCCGTTCCGTTCGGGAGAGCCGACGCTTCGACTTCGACCGTCGCTCCAGTAGAAGAGGAGACAACCACCGTCGAAGCCTGATTGAACGCTTGCTTGAGCTGTTCCGAATCCGCTATCCCGTTCGTCGCTTCGAGAGCGGCGACATTGACTCCGGTCCCTTCGCCTGCGCCCGTGCCGCTATTGCTGCCGGTTCCATTGTTTCCATTGTTGCCTCCGGTGCTGCCTCCATTATTACCGCCGTTATTGCCTCCGTTGTTCCCGCCGCCATTATTGCCGTCGGTCGATTTGACCTCGATGGTGACCGGCTGCGTATACAGATCGTACAATTTCGTCGGATTCGTCGATGCCGTGTAGCGCAGCAGCGCGTGCGCCTTGCCCGCCTTCAGCGCAGTCACGACGTTGCCTTCCACCTTCAGCACGTCCTCGCCGTCCAACAGCACGACTGTCGGAGCCACCGCCTTCGTCGTAGAGGCAAAGGCCGCCGAATCGCCTTCGGCTTCCGTCCGTCCGTACAACCGTGCCGTAGCCGTCAATGTCGCCTGCTCGCCCGGTTTCAACGCGTACTCGGACCGGTCGGCTTGCAGCGAGTAGGCCCAATCTTTGGACCACGCGGCATAGTCGGTCGTGAGCGCATAGGCGCCATTTTCGAAGAACGTCTCGTAGGCGTTCCGATTGTTAAGCGTCCAAGGAGAGACGATAATGCCGCGGTGTTTACTCGCTTCCAGGTAGTTTTTGCCCATATTGATATAACCGGGATTGTAGGTCGCATGAATCGGCTGAACGATCCGCTGCGTGTCCCGGAGCGCTTTGCCTACATTCCCTTCGGTCGCGAAGCCGCTCGCGAGCAGTCCCACTGGCATTTCAGGCATCAAGGCGGCGAACCGCTTCAACTGATCCGGACTGAACGACATGACGTTGAGGATGTCCTCCGCGTCCTTCTCCTTGATCAGATCGACTAACACTTCGACCGCGCGTGGGTTGGACGTCTTGATTTCGGCGTAGATCATGATGCCCTGCTCCTTAGCCAAGTCGATCTGCTCGTCCAGGGTCGGAATTTTCAATTCGCCGTATTGGGGGAATCTCCCGCTCACGTTGGCATTCAGCTGCCGAAGCTCCGCCAGGGTGAAATTCTCGACATTCCCGCTGCCGTTCGTCGTATTCTGCAGCACCGTATCGTGAATAATGACGAGCCGGTCGTCCTTCGTCACGAATATATCGTTCTCGATGAAGTCCGCTCCGTACAGGATGGACAGCTTGTTGCTCTCGATCGTATTTTCCGGCGCTTCCGACGGAATGCCGCGATGTCCGATGACGTACGGCTTGCGCAGCAGCGTCGTCTCGTTCGAGTAAACTTTCAACGCTTCGAGCGCCATCGCCGGAGAACCGGTGACGATCCCGTTCACTCCCGCCGTGATCAGCCGGTGAGCGGCGACTTTGCCGTCGACCGGAGAAGCCGCTTGCTTCGCCCATACGACGATAACCCGCTGCTGCAGATAGTCGACGTTCTCGACGGTAGCGACGCTTTCCGGCATAATCGCGATCTTGGCCAGGCTGCTCGTCGTGATGCGGCGGATGTCCAGCAGCTTGTCCTGCGACGGATTAAACGTCCGGCTGAAATCGACGATTCCGCGCATCATCGGGTACGCTTGGCGGACGCGCTTCACCAGTTCTCCGTTCTCGGACACGACGAACGCGTCCTCGATTTCGTTCTCTTGCGCGAACGCGGCCAGCCGATCGGCCGCTTCCTCGGAGCAGACGGCGAATGCCGGAATCATCCGCGTGCCGATCTGCTCCAGCGCCGATTCCAACGTGCCGATCCGGCGAAGTCCGGAGGCGTCGGTCCAGTTGAGCTCTCCGTCGACATGGAGGATCACCGTGGCCGGCAGCGTCGTTCCGGTTAAGCCGGCCAGTTGCTCGGCGCTGTCGATATCGGCGACAATCGTCGGGGCCATGGAGATCTTCGTCTCCGGCTCGGCGACGACGGCGAACCGCTCGGACGGCATCGGCGGCAGCGCCTCCTGCTGAAGAGTAATCCGAATGTTATCGACCTTCGTTCTGCTGCCGTTGACTTGCAGGCCGATCGCGCCTTTATTATAGGCGGTCGCGGCGTCCGTGTTAACGATCACGCGCCCGTCAATCAGTTCTTGAACTCGATTGCCGTAAGCTTTGACCGTGTAACGATACATTTTGCCGGATGCGATCGCTTCCGTATGCGATCCCGTATCCATGACGTTCCACGCGTTGGCCGGCGTCCGCTCTGCGAACTCGACGCCGTTGGTCGCCGTCGCTCCCTGCCGTACGGCCATCTGATAATAGGGATAATTGCCGTTCTGCACGCGGTACATCAGGGAATGCCATCTCGCCGCGTCGTTCGCGGCCAGGTGGGTCATGTCGGCTTCGATCTTGTAATCGCCGAACAGCTTCAGATAGTCCGGCAGCAGCACGCGCGACGGATTATCCGGCGTAGCGAGCGCATTAATCTCGAACGCTCCGTCCTTCACCGCGGCGTTGGCGGCCGTCGTTCCTTCGATCCTTCTCCAGTCCGGCGGCAGCGTTCCGTTCGTCAAGCCGTCGAAATTTTCCTCATACAGGACGTACTCCGACTCCTGGGGCTCCTTGGCCACGACGAGCAGCTCGATTGCCGCCCCGTCCTTACTAGCGGTTGCCGGGAACACACCCTTGCGCAGCACCTCCATCCGTCCTTCCGCGAAGACGAGAGCGTCGCTGTCCGACGACCAGGTCAACTGATCGCCCGCGATCGTCCCCGCGGAGAAATCGCTGAAGCCCGCCTGGAATTCGACGGTTCCCAGCTCCGTCGATACCCCCGCGTCAGCCAGCAAGTAACCTTGCCCGTGCGCCAGGGTCACGACTTGCGCCCCGCTTGTCGAAGGCGTCACCACGATCGGGAACGAGGCCTCCGCATTGGCGAATACCGCCTTGACGGTCGCGCTGCCCGCCTGAATCGGATACAACTGTCCGTTCATGATTTTAACGATGCTGTCATCGCTCGAATAAAGCTTGAGCTGTCCCGGAACGAGCGGCTCCGTCAGCCCGTCTGAATAATCCACCGAGCCGGCGATGCTGATCGGTCCCGTCAGCGCCTCCACGGTCGAAGGCGCTGTCAAGTCAAGCCGTTCGGCCGTCAGTCGAGTCACCTTCAAATTATCGAACGACACTTTGGCTTGGTCGACCTGGAAGCCGACTTTGCCCCGCTCCGCCAAGTTCGACGTCGCGGTCATGTCCATGAGCAGCGTATAATCGGAAGCGTCCTTCGTCTTGATGTACTCTTTGACGTTGTTGCCGAACACCCTTACCTTCATCGTATAGTCTGCGTTCAGGGCAAGCGGCTGCCCCGGGCCGTCCTTCATAACGACCCAGCCGTTATCCGGCTTGCGGTAAGCCAGCTCGAAGGTGCCGTTCTGCCGAATCGCCATTTGGTTGTATGGAGTCGTTCCTTCGGACGGAACTCTGAACATGATGGACGCCCATCTGGCGGAGTTAAGCACGCTTTCGAAGCGGATATCCGCCTCGACGACATAGTTGTCCCATTGCACCGGCGCCACGACGCGGGACTGCTTGCCCGAGGCGCTGCCGCTGAACGTGATTCTGCCTCCGTACACGTCTTGCGTGACGGAAAATTCGCTGCTGCCCGTATTGACGTTCGACACCCATCCGTACGGAAGCGTTTCGGCCGCGGTGTCGTCGAACGTCTCTAAGAGCAGCACCGGATCGACCGGCGCCGTGACCGGAGCTTCGTCGCTGAGAATCAGTGTTCCGTAACCGCTCGTATCGTTCCAGAACGATGACGACTGATAGGCGCTCCAGTAACTGGACGCCACCTGTGCCGCATCCTCTCCGAACCGATCCGTCGCGCCGATCTCGAAGCCCAACTCCTTCGTCAGATTCGGATCCATCTCCAACAGCTCCCACGGAATGGCCGTCTCCAACGTCCAGCCGCTGCCGTCGGAATGAATCGCGCGCAGAATCCGTTTCTCGTTTTTGCCGCTATGATTGTTCAGCGCCGCGCCGAAATAAAATTTCGGCGTCGCCGACTGAGGCGCGAACACGAAACCGGCCTGCATATCCGCAGCCGCGAAGGGAGCAGACCGGTGCAGCGTCGGATCGAAGAACAGATTGATATTGTCCTGCTCGAACCAGTAACCCGGCTTGTCGCTCGCAGGCGTGGCATCCTCCACTCTGACGCCTACGTACAAATACTGGTTGTCCCACAGCATGCCGAAGCGCGGCGCTTGTCCCGGCGCTCTCCCGATAGGAACGTCCATCGTCTGATCGAGGCTCCACACCGCGTCGTCCAGCCGTCCGTCGATGGCCGGGGCGTGCGTCGTTTTCCGAACCTCCATCGATTTGCGTCCTGCGTCCGCCGCGCTCGCGGTCGATCCCGACAAGCCGAACAACGTACTGCCCAGCAGAGCGATCGTGATCCAGACGGATAACAGCCTTGTTGCTCTCTTCATAGCACTCTCCCTCTCATAGAATCCTAGTTGGACTGGCACGAGAGAACGACAAAAACCCCTTCCCGCATGGAAAAGGAAGCGGCGCCGTTATACGGCTCTTCCTAATCCGCGCAACAAAGGGGTTTTCTCCACGTCTCGTACCCTCGACTATTCGATTGTCTATTGCTAGTTTCTACTATAACGGGCGATTGTTATTGCAGCGTCAACCCGAGATCAAAGTTCGATTAAAGCTCGTGGGCGCCTTGGGCCCACAACTGGCGGCTCCCCATCGACACCGCGCTGGCTCCCGCCCGCAGCGCCGTCTCGATCTCCGACTGCTCCCGGATCAGGCCGCCGACGATAATCGGCACCGAGACTGCGGCGCGAAGCTCCGAGATGACCCGGGGAATAAGCCCGGGCATAATCTCGACAGCGTCCGGCTCGCTCTGCCGGATGTTATGGATGCCTTGCTCCAATGCGGAAGTGTCGATGATGAACAGGCGCTGTATGGCGAGCATTCCGTACTTCTTGGCGTTCTTGACAAAATGGCTCTTCGTCGAGATGATGCCGTCGGGCTTGATCCGTTCGGCCACGAACTTCATCGCCACCGGGTCCCCGCCCAATCCGGCGATAAAGTCGACGTGCAGGAATACTTTCTTGCCGGCGCTCTTCGCCCGGGCTACATAATCTTCTGCCGTAAACAAATCGCCGATCAGCAGAAACACGACCGGCCAATCCACGCCCAGCGCGGCCGGCAGATGCTCCGGCTTGCGCACGGCGGCGACGCGCTTATCCGGTCCAAACTCAAGTTGCGGCTCCCTCGGCATGCGAGTTCCTCCTCGTCGATCCACCTTTCTCTCCACCATATCAGATGAATGTCAGCGAGGTGTTAACTGGCGGTTATTTGCCGATCCTTTCTACTTCGCCGCTGAGGTAGCGGAGCTCCTCCTCCGCCTCATGACCTGGCAAGTTTCCCGAAAGATACTTCCAAGTAGGTAGACTGCCCTCGTCCGACTCGCCCGATAACGCAAAGAGACACGACCATAGAATGGCCGTGTCTCTTTGCTGCGTAAAGCTTACTCCGTCGTGTATGGCAGAAGAGCCATTTGACGAGCGCGCTTGATCGCAACCGTCAACATGCGTTGGTATTTCGCTTTCGTGCCCGTCACGCGGCGAGGCAAGATTTTGCCGCGCTCGCTGATGAACTTGCGAAGAAGATCCAACTCTTTGTAGTCGACGTGCGTGATTTTATTTACGGTGAAGTAGCAAACCTTCTTGCGCTTGTTGCGTCCGCCGCGGCGGAACTTGCGCGGCTCGCGTTGTTCGCGATCGCCGCCTGGGCGGCCACCTTGCGCTGGGCGCTCTTCACGTGCTTGTGGTTGTGCTTGTTGTTCGCTCATTTGTTCTCCGTCCTTTCCAGTTAAAATGGCAATATTGAAGAACGTACACTGTGTAATTCCCCGATACCCCTTGTTCTAATTGAGTTTTTATTGATTACACACACGTCGCTGTGTAAATCGTGAATTCACTTTTCTTAAATTACCACAAATACATCTAAAAATCAAATGTTTAATCGGGCCACGTTCCGCCTCGATAATTGTACGTACTTATACAACATCCTCGGTGTATATACTAATGGTGGGGTACAGTCCCCTCCTTGCATTTAGAGCAAATAGGCTACCACGATTGTTAGTTATGGTAGTCTATTTGTCTCTCCAGAACTAAACAGGCAGAAATTTAAACGTTCCCAGACGAAAGATGTATATGTAATTTTTGTACTAAGCCCTCGTTGTCCTGTTATTTTTCATACTATACGCTAACTTTCCGTAGACGGTTTCCTGTTTTTCATCCTCTCCTTCAGCGATACTTTAATGCGATAAAAGCTGTCGGCGCCAGCGCCTTGGTAGCCTGTACGAGAAGTGATACAGCGACTCTAATGGTATCCTTCGCATATGCGGGTGGCGGCATCGGTTAGTTCGTCGTCGGTATGAGCGGCCGACAGAGAAAAGTGGACTGCGCGCCGTCCCGGCGGGCAAGCCGGTTATCAATCATACCACGCCCTGGCCAAAGAAGGCTTTGAACACGTCGCAAAAAATACGAATTAGCCGCGAGATGAAGGACGAAGTGTACAATCTGCTTTTTCCTAGCACCAAAATCCCTAATCAGATAGGCGAAAAAAATCCCCGCCTATGAAGGCAGGATCCTCATTCAATTTACTCTGGACATTTGGAAAAATTCGCTAAACCATATCGCTAAATTCTTCGAAAAATCCGCTAAACGGGTCTTCCTTGCTCAACATCCCTCACGTATCGGTTCACGTGTTCCACAAAATCGGGGTTCGTGGTACATACACATTTTTAATGGTCAGATCCTCGCCTCTTGCTGGGCAATTCGGCATGGTTCAACAATTCAAGTTTCACGGGAGTGAAATTCCTTTTTGCAACCAGAAAAGCGATGGACAAATGTCCGCCGCTAAAAGCTTACCCTGTTTTCTTTGCAAATAGTCGTAAATGCCGCGCAAGAGGCAGCATGCCGAACGTGACTTGCACCTCTGCCTCGCCCAGCGCCTTCAGCATCCCGGGCAAACCAGCGCGCCTTGGCTTGGATGGTTTTGGGGTATACGCATCGTCAAGTGAAAAAACGACCGCCTTCTTTTTAAAGAATACGATCGTTTTCACTTGCTGTTTTATTGATATTGCCGTGGCTGCAAATTCTGATTCTGCCAGCTCTGAGCCGTTGGCCAGCCCGCACTCTGCAAGCCGGGTTGTTGTTGCGCTGTTTGTTGAAGCTGAGAACAAATTTGCATCGCCTGCTGCATCTGCTGTATGGCAGTTTGATGTCCTTGCAGAACAAATTGAATGGTTTGAACCGCTTGACGTTCTTTCTGGGCCAGCTGATCCAGTTGGGCGGCGTTTTGCTGCTCCTGTTGCAACATTTGCTGATACATGTTGCTCGATTGCTGCGTTTGCTGGATCAACTGTTGAATAATCTGCGCGCATTGGCTTGCTTGCTGTGAAAGGTTTTGTTGATACACGATCATTGACCTCCTTCAATATGGTAGGACTTCGTCCCCCAAAGGTTATTTTGTGCAAGCGCCCATTTTTCATGTAACGCCTATATTGTGATCTCACACTTCATTTTAATGAAACTGCACATCAATTTGCCGTTGGGTATCGGCTTTTAATTTCGGCATTCGAACTTCAAGGACACCGCTGCGATACGTTGCTGTCGTTCCTTCCGTTTGAACGCGTGATGGCAAAGACACCGACCGTTGGAATCGTCCGACAAACCGTTCTTTGCGATGTATTTGTTCCTGTTTCACTTCATTCGCTTGCTTTATGGTCCCACTAATTGTAAGCATGTTTTCATCCACATCGATATGAAGGTCTTCTTTTTTATCCAAACCAGGGATTTCACAAGAAGCAATCACTTCATGTTCATTCTCAAATACATCAATACGAGGGGTTGCAAATCCTAGACGCGCGCCGATTTCCGGAAGACCTTCGTTAAAAATTTTTTCCAAATCCCTTCTCCATAGATCGGTATTGCGAAACGAATCCCAAGGAATGAGCGGCATGTAATTTCCTCCATTGTCATCATTTTTTCAAGCTTTATTTTGTACTCTTCGGGAAATATTATTCTTTGCTACACTGCATTGTTGAATTGAAATATGCTTTTTTGGGTCGCGACTCCCGGCAAGAGCCCCTGAAAAAATTGTTGAGAGTTTGTTTACCGCAATGTTACCGACACATTTAAACTGTTCCCTTAAATGCGGGTAATTGAACAATAACGTTTGTGCCTAGATCAGAGCTATCGATTTTCAAAGAGCCTCCCATTTTTTCGATCATAACTTGACTAAAACTGAGCCCAAATCCAATGGCGTCCTGTTTACTTGTAATAAACGGTAGGATGATTCGGGACTGCAGATCTTTTGGAATTCCTGCTCCTTGATCGCGAACAATGATGTGGATGTGATTATCCGTAATGTTAATTCGGAGCGTTAAGACAGAACCTGGGGGACTTGCATCTAATGCATTGTTAATGATTTCTTGCAGCGCCGCTCGCAGCAACTTGGGGTGTCCAAACACAAAACCGTTTTGCTCCGGAAATTCCAGAGCGAAACGTACTGTTTTCTCCAATGCTTGGACCTGTATATCTGGAATCCATTCTTGCATAAATGAAAGAAGAGAAATAGGAACAAATTTCCATTCGAAAGGTTTTCCAAAGAGCAAAAATCGCTGCAACGCTTTGTCGATCGTCTGAATTTGCTCATCAAGCAGTTTAAAGTATCCGGCCAATTTCTGATGAGGTGGAGATGCCGCGAATTGTAAAACGGAAACATGATCCTTCAAACTTTTTTCCAGAAGTTGAAGCGTCCCTTTGATTACCGTTAAAGGATTTAGAATGATATTGGCTGTGCCCGCCGCCATATGCACAATGGTTTCCCTTCTTTCTTTCTCGCATTGTATTTTCACGTACTGTTGAAAATCTTGGATATCGGCCATCAGAACAAAACATTCCCCTTTTAGCTGCGGGTATACATAGGTGATCATGGATCGTACTTTGCCATCTAACCTCTCTTGCACGAGTACTCCCGAGTAATTCTTTTTATCCTGCAGTACTTGCCCCACGATCGATTGTAATGCCGAGTGTTCAGGGAATTCTTCTCCGGAGGTTACTGTGTACCAGGTATTCATGGTTGTATTTAAAAATAAAATTTTGGCTTCTGAATCGACGATAGCCAGTCCAATATCCATTTGATCTGAATTCATGAGGAACTCTACGATTTGCCTCATCACCATTAACTTCCTTCCCGGCCACTTATCGTGTGCAGAACTACAGTAAAAAAGCCAGCTAATTTCTCGTCACGAAGTGGAACCCGATTTCTAAGATTATACCTATAAGCCGTTACAGAGCGATGGGAAAGGATACGGTAAAAGTTGTACCTTCGCCAACCTCGCTTGCAACCTCAATATTCGCATTGTGATACTCTGCAATCTGATAACAAATGGATAGCCCGAGACCTGTCCCTGTCTCTTTCTGTGTAAAAAAAGGTTGTCCGATCTTTTGCAACAATTCTTGCGGAATTCCAACACCATTATCCCTTATGCTTACTTTAACCCATTCATCGCATTGCACTTGTTCGATCCAGACGGTTCCCCCTTCAGGCATCGCTTCAATGGCATTCTTAATCAAATTAATAAATAACTGTTTGATTTTATTTCCATCGCACCGGATCTGCACGGGTTCCTTGGTTGGATGAGAGTGAATTTCTACATTATGTAATGTGGCCTGCGTCTGAAGTAGCACGACGATATCCTGAATCAGTTTAGAAAGATCATGCTGTGTCATGTTCATCTCTTGCGGTTTGGCTAAAGCCAGTAGTTCATTTAGAATAAGTTCGATACGAGTTAATTCTTCCTTCATAATATCGTAGTACCTACTTCCTTTTTCTTTGCCGGCGCTTAACAATTGCAGAAATCCTTTCAGCGCGGTAAGCGGGTTTCGAATTTCATGCGCAATTCCCGCGGCCATTTGACCCGCTATGGATATTTTGTCTGCCTGATGAGCAGATTGCTTGGCTGCATCAAATTCGGTAATATCATGCATGACACAAATGCCGCCCACAATTTTATTTTGAACAATGATCGGCTTCCCATGACAGAGAATGAGGCGATGCTCGCCATTCGACTTTTTAACCACCATTTCTAATTCCCGGAAACTTTCGCCTCGATACGCCCGATAAAGTGGGACGCGTTCCTTGCTCAACAGCGTTTTTCCATCTGTTTGATACAATCCGTATACAGAACTCCAGTGTTCGGGCGAAAGAGGTATCTTTACAAAGTCGTGCAATTGTCTTGCGGCTCTATTCATACTTGTCAATATCCCATTTTCATCACAAATCACAACGCCGACATCCATTGTTTCTACAATATCACTCATGACACGTTCTTGAGTAGCTAGGACGTCTTCCAGCGTCTTTCGGCTCGTTATATCCCGAAAAACCTTTACTATCTCACGAACATTGCCCGAATCGTACCGCAGCGTGTTGCTTACGACCTCCACCCAAACAGAGGAGCCGTCTCTTCGACGTAATCGTAAAATGTTGCTATAACCGTCTTCATTCATCCACTCTTGCGAGCCCAATTTTTCTATATCGGGAGGATAGGGGTATCGCCAACATTTTAACGAATTTATACGCTAAGCTCATTCTTAGCTTTGACAATATATATTCACATATGTAGCCCTATTGAGTCATTCTTTCTATGTGATAAATATCAGTAGCGTTGCATTAAATCTCACATCGAAATGTGTCGGGTATTACCCGTCTAAATTGTGCTAAATATGTAAAATATAAGTCGTGCACAATAGAAAAAATCTCCTAAAATTAGAGGTACA